>DATILH010000155.1:0-10008 GCA_035476655.1 Variovorax sp. | reverse complement strand
CGAGGTGGCCGCGGGCAACAAGCTCTTGGGCGAGTTCAACCTGGAAGGCATTCCGCCGGCCGCGCGCGGCACGCCGCAGATCGAGGTGAGCTTCGACATCGACGCCAACGGCATCCTGCACGTGGGCGCCAAGGACAAGGGCACCGGCAAGGAAAACAAGATCACCATCAAGGCCAACACCGGCTTGTCGGAAGACGAGATTCAGAAGATGGTGAAGGACGCCGAGCTCAACGCCGCCGATGACAAGAAGAAGGTCGAGCTCGCCCAGGCCCGCAACCAGGGCGAAGCCATGGTGCACAGCGTGAAGAAGTCGCTCGGCGAACACGGCGACAAGCTGGAAGCAGGCGAGAAGGAAAAGATCGAGGCCGCCATCAAGGAACTCGATGAAGCGCTCAAGGGCGAGGACAAGGCCGCCATCGAAGAGAAGACCACGGCGCTGATGACTGCCAGCCAGAAGCTGGGCGAGAAGATGTACGCCGACCAGGCAGCCGCCGCAGGTGCAACACCCGGCCCCGATGCGGCAGCAGCGCCGGCCGACGACAACGTGGTCGACGCCGAAGTCAAGGAAGTGAAGAAGGGCTAAGCCAACTGCCCCACGCAAGGCTGGACCACCGCATCAGGGTGTCCAGCCTTTTTCCGTTTCCTGAAAGCTGCCGACCATGGCCACCAAACGCGACTACTACGAAACCCTCGGCGTCCCGAAGAACGCGAGCGAGGAAGAACTGAAGAAGGCTTATCGCAAGCTTGCGATGAAGTACCACCCCGACCGCAACCACGGTGACACGGCCAAGGAATCGGAAGCCAAGTTCAAGGAGGCCAAGGAGGCCTACGAGATGCTGTCCGACGCCCAGAAGCGCGCGGCCTACGACCAGTACGGCCACGCGGGCGTGGACCCCAATATGCGCGGCCCCGGAGCGGAAGGCTTCGGCGGCTTTGCGGAAGCCTTCGGCGACATCTTCGGCGACGTGTTCGGCGGCGGGCGCGGACGTGGCGGCGGCGGCCGCCAGGTGTTCCGCGGCAACGACCTCTCCTACGCGATGGAAGTCTCGCTGGAAGAGGCGGCCGACGGCAAGGACGCGCAGATCCGCATCCCCAGCTGGGACGACTGCGGCACCTGCCACGGCTCGGGCGCCAAGCCCGGCACCAAGGCCATCACCTGCACGACCTGCCACGGCGCCGGCGCGGTGCAGATGCGCCAGGGCTTCTTCAGCGTGCAGCAGACCTGCCCGCAGTGCCGCGGCACCGGCAAGATCATTCCCGAGCCCTGCACCACCTGCCACGGCCAGGGCAAGATCAAGAACAACAAGACGCTGGAAGTGAAGATCCCGGCCGGCATCGACGACGGCATGCGCATCCGCAGCACGGGCAACGGCGAACCCGGCACCAACGGCGGGCCGCCCGGCGACCTGTACATCGAGATCCGGCTGAAGAAGCACGAGATCTTCGAGCGCGATGGCGACGACCTGCACTGCGTGGTGCCGGTCGCCGTGACCACCGCCGCCTTGGGCGGCGAGATCGAGGTGCCCACGCTCAAGGGCGCGGCCGCCATCGACATCCCGGACGGCACGCAAAGCGGCAAGCAGTTCCGCCTGCGTGGCAAGGGCATCAAGGGTGTGCGCTCGACCTACCCGGGCGACCTGTACGTGCACGTGCGCGTCGAGACGCCTGTGAAGCTCACCGAACACCAGCGCAAGCTGATCAAGGAACTGGACGAGTCTCTCAAGAAGGGCGGCAACAAGCACAGCCCGACCGACAAGGGCTGGTTCGACAAGGCCAAGGAATTCTTCAGCTGATCGTCGCGCCGAAGCAGGCCGGCACCGCCGCCACCGCTTCGAAGCCGACCTGCTGGCGCATGACGCGCGTGCGCGCGCCGGTGAGCAGGTCGACGAAGCGCTTGGCCTGCTCAGGCTGGGCTGCCCGCGCGCTTACTGCGGCGGCATAGACCGGCGCCAATTCGAACTGCGGCGGAAAGGCCCCGGCGAGCGTAATGCCCGGGGTGTAGCGGATCTGCGTGATCTGTGCGCAGCCGAGCACACCGGCGCGGGTGTCGGCCGCCATCTCGCGCATGGCGCGGCCACCATCGCCGGCACTGCGCAGCCGCGATGCCACGGCCTCGGCGATGTCCAGCTCGCGCAGCACCGAGGCGAAGTGGATGCCGGCAGTCGAACGCCGGGCGTCCGGCGCATAGATCGCGGTGGCCGCCAGCAGGCTGGCCTTGAGGGCTTCGGGGGTGGACACGTCCGGCCGGTTCGCCTCGCTGCGCACGGCCAGGCCGGTACGTACCCGGCCCAATGTGCCGAGCGAGCCATCGACCAGCAGGCCGGCGGCGTGCAGCTCGGCCAGCATGTCCGCCGTCACGATCAGCACGTCACAGGGCGCGCCTGCGACAAAGGCTTCGCGCATGGCGCCGACGGAACCGAAGCAGCCGTCGATACGCGCGCCGGTAAATTCGAGAAAGACGCCCTGCATGGCCTTGACCAGCCCCTGCGCCGCACCGGCACAAAGGACGTTCATGCGGCAGCAGCCCAGGCGCCGCGCACGAGGTTCAAGAGCGGGTCTCCCATCGGGGTTCGTCTCCTTTTCAGTTCGATTTGGTTCGCATTGGCATCTCTCGATGCCAAAACCGGACCAATATAGCGAGCGCGCCGGAACCGGTCAATTTCGGGCGGGTTTGTCCCGCCTCAGTAGCCCAGCAGGTTGCGCCGAACGTGGGTCAGGTGGTCCAGGCACAGCTGGGCCGCGCGCGCGCCGTCGCGGTCGCGCAAGGCGGCCACCAGGTCGCGATGCTCGCGCTGGTAGGCCAGGCGGCGCTCGGGCGTGGCGGTGCGGCGCTTGAGCATTCCCCATTCGCTTTGCGCCCGCACCTCGTTCATGCGCTGGAACACGGTAGCGATGAAGGCGTTGTGGGCGGCGTCGGCGATGACCTCGTGCAGCCGGCCGTCCCAGAGCTCGAATTCCTCGATGCTGGTGGCGGTTTCACCCTTCTCGCAGCATTCGTCCATGCGGGCGAAGTCGGCCGCGGTGGCGTTGCCGACGACCATGCCGATGATGGCCGGCTCCAGCACCAGCCGCGCGCTCATCAGTTCGGCCGGGCTGGTGGCCAGCGGCGATGCGCTGGCGGCGAGTTGCGCCAGGGCCACGCCGACTTCCTCGCAGACATAGGTGCCGCTGCCGACGGTCTGGGTGATCAATCCCTTGCCCTTGAGTTCGGCCAGCACCCGGCGCACGGTGGAACGGCTCAAACCATACTGCTCGCTGAATTGGCGCTCGGTCGGCAGGCGATGCCCAGCCCGCCAGGCACGTGTCTGGAGGTTCTCGAGGATGTTTTGCCGCAGGGTCAGGGCGCTGTGCACTTTTGAAGTAATCCCGTTGCAATTGAAGGCCGGCGCCCGATCGGGCCCATGTCCATTGGGCTGCAATTTTATTGCTCATTTGGTATCCGATTGGTAGCATTTGTTGGCATCCAGGAGATCAATTTGCGCATCGCCACCTTTCAACACCAGGGCCGGCGCCAGGTCGGCATCGTCGCGAAGGACGGCCAATCCGTGGCCCCTTTCCAGTGGAGCGATACCCGGGCGCAGCGCGGCGCGCAGGCCCTGATCGATGACCACGGCAGCGGCAACGAGAGCCTGGCACGCACCGACACGCCGATCCCCATGGCCCAGGTGAAGCTGGAGGCGCCGCTGCCGCTGCCCCGGCGCAACATCTTCTGCGTGGGACGCAACTACCACGCGCACGCAAAAGAGCTGGCCAGCTCCGTCTTCAGGGACAACAGCCCCAAAGCCGACAGCTGGCCCATCATCTTCACCAAGGTACCCGAATGCGTCGTCGGCCCGAGCGATCCGGTGCGGCTGCCCGGCGCGCAGGTATCGACGCAGATCGACTACGAGGCCGAGCTGGCGCTGGTCATCGGCAAGGGCGGGCGCAACATCGGCCGCGCCGAGGCGATGTCGCATGTATTCGGCTACACCATCATCAACGACGTGACCGCGCGCGATGTGCAGATGCGACACCAGCAATGGGACCTGGGCAAGTCTTTCGACAGCTTTTGTCCCATGGGCCCCTGGATCGTCACGACCGATGCGCTGGATGGCAGCGACACGCGCGTGCGTTGCTGGGTGAACGGCGAGCTGCGCCAGGACGCGCAGACCACCGACCTGATCTTCGATATTCCCAGCCTGATCGAGACCTGTTCGCGCGGCATCACCCTGCACCCCGGCGACCTGATCGCCACCGGCACCGCGGCCGGCGTCGGCATGGGCTTCATGCCGCCGCGTTACTTGAAGGCGGGCGACCTGGTGCGCATCGAGATCGACGGTCTGGGCGTGATCGAGAACCGCTTTGTCGAATGATTGAATCGGCCTGCCCGCAGGCATCACGGAGACACACCATGCACCCCAGCCGCCGCACCCTGCTCCTGAATACCGCGGCCCTTGCGGCTGCTGCCTGGGCGCCCGGCGCCTTTGGCCAGGGCGCCTGGCCGAACAAGCCGCTCACGATGATCGTGCCCTTCCCGCCCGGCGGCGTGGCCGACACGGTGGCGCGCCCGGTGGCCGAGGCGCTGTCGCGCGAGCTCAAGCAATCGGTGGTGGTGGAGAACAAGGCCGGCGCCGGCGGCGCAGTGGGCATCGGCTTCGCGGCGCGCGCGCCGGCCGACGGCTACACGGTGCTCCTCTCCCTTTCCTCGATCTCCATCCTGCCGGAAGCCGACGCAATTCTGGATCGCAAGCCGGCCTACCAGATGAGCCAGTTCAAGCCGATCGCCCGC
This sequence comes from Variovorax sp., assembly GCA_035476655.1. Classification (GTDB taxonomy): domain Bacteria; phylum Pseudomonadota; class Gammaproteobacteria; order Burkholderiales; family Burkholderiaceae_C; genus Variovorax. Next base: position 5,240 of record DATILH010000155.1, on the reverse strand, counting down.
TTCACCGCCGACCCGACGGTGCTGGTGGTGCGCGCCGATGCACCATGGAAGAGCATGGCCGAGTTCATTGCCGACACCAAGGCCAGGCCCGCTGCCTACAACTACGGCAGCTCCGGCAACTACGGCACCATGCATGTGCCAATGGAGATGCTCAAGGGCGCGGCCGGCTTTCGCATGACGCACATTCCCTATTCCGGTGCGGGGCCGGCCATCGTGGCCCTGCTGGCCGGCCAGGTCGACGCGCTCGCGACCGGCCCGTCGACGGTGGTGCAGCAGATCAAGGCCGGCAAGCTGCGCGCCCTGGCCCATTGGGGCGACAAGCCACTGGTTTCCCTGCCCGATCTGCCCAGCCTGGAACAACTGGGCTACGCGGTGAAGTTCGCCCAATGGTCAGGCCTCTTCGTGCCGGCGGGCACGCCCGACGAGGCCATCACGAAGCTGCGCGCCGCGGCAGCCAGGGCGGCAGTCGATCCTGCGGTGGTGCAGGTGATCGAAAAAGCCGGCAGCCCGATCGCCTACCTGGACGCGCCCGAGTTCCAGACGTATTGGGAGCAGGACGCCCGCACCATGACCACGGCGGTGCGAAGAATCGGCAAAGTGGAGTAATGGCCCGCTCCGGATACAAAAAAAGCAGCCTGCGGGCTGCTTTTTTTACGCTTTCGGGAACTGTCGTCCACACAGCGCAGTCTTCAATTCTAATTCGCGCTGCAACACTTGCGGAAATAGTTTTCCTCACAGTTTCGTTTATTACTTATAGATTATGAGAATGAACCGGGTCGACCCGTCGGCCGAATGGCCTAGCCCCTTGGAGAAACCTGTTTCTTCCGAGAGGGCAGTAGGGGTTTTTCCGTGCCGTTGCACAGTTCTTCACGATCTATCGATATGTCTGTAGACGCATTCAAATGCTGTCGCGTTTTGTCGGGAACTTTTGCTCTCAAACCACGTTCTGAATTTAAAAATCAATTCCCTGATTTCGTTTTGTTGATTACGATGCGGAGCAGGTTTGGGCTTATTGAGGGATTATCCGAGGGCATGCAAACGACGCTGAGCACATTTCTTGCGGAAGCAGCGGTAGCGTGCGGCACGGAAGGTCCGGGCAGCGCCCACCCTTGACTGTCGTTGGAGGTGTGAACATGGATGTCATCAGCAACTTCGCAGCCCGTTACGAACGGACTCGGGAAGAGGTTCTTTCGCTCCAGGAGTACCTGGAAATCTGCAAGCGGGAGCCCAGCGCTTACGCCACTGCGGCCGAGCGCATGCTGCAGGCGATTGGCGAACCGGAGCTGGTCGACACGCGCAACGATCCGCGCCTGTCGCGCATCTTCTCCAACAAGGTCATCAAGCTCTATCCGGCCTTCAAGGAGTTCTACGGCATGGAGGACTCCATCGAGCAGGTGGTGTCGTACTTCCGCCATGCCGCGCAGGGGCTGGAAGAAAAGAAGCAGATCCTCTACCTGCTGGGCCCGGTGGGCGGCGGCAAGAGCTCGATCGCCGAGCGCCTGAAGCAGCTCATGGAGCATGTGCCCTTCTATTCGCTGAAGGATTCGCCGGTCAACGAGTCGCCGCTGGGCCTGTTCAACGCGGACGAAGACGGCGAGATCCTCGAGAAGGAATACGGCATCCCGCGCCGCTACCTGCAGCGCATCCTGTCGCCCTGGGCCGTGAAGCGGCTCGAGGAATACGGCGGCGACATCCGCCAGTTCCAGATCGTCAAGCGCTTCCCTTCGGTACTGCGCCAGGTGGCGGTAGCCAAGACCGAGCCGGGCGACGAGAACAACCAGGACATCTCCTCGCTGGTCGGCAAGATCGACATCCGCAAGCTCGAGACCTATGCGCAGAGCGACCCGGACGCCTATGCCTACTCCGGCGGCCTGTGCCTGGCCAACCAGGGCCTCCTGGAATTCGTGGAAATGTTCAAGGCACCTATCAAGGTGCTGCACCCGCTGCTGACGGCCACGCAGGAAGGCAACTACAAGGGCACCGAAGGCTTCGGCGCCATCCCCTTCGACGGCATCGTGCTGGCGCACAGCAACGAGAGCGAGTGGAAGGCCTTCCGCAACAACAAGAACAACGAAGCCTTCCTGGACCGCATCTACATCGTCAAGGTGCCCTACTGCCTGCGCGTCTCGGAAGAGATCAAGATCTACGAGAAGCTGGTGCGCAACTCATCGCTCGCGCATGCGCCCTGCGCTCCCGGCACGCTGCGGATGATGTCGCAGTTCGCGGTGCTCACGCGCCTGAAGGAGCCCGAGAACTCCAGCATCTTCAGCAAGATGCTGGTGTACGACGGCGATAACCTCAAGGACACCGACCCCAAGGCCAAGTCGATCCAGGAGTACCGCGACTACGCGGGCGTGGACGAAGGCATGGCCGGCACCTCGACGCGCTTCTCGTTCAAGATCATCTCGAAGGTCTTCAACTTCGACAGCTCTGAGATCGCGGCCAACCCGGTGCACCTGATGTATGTGCTGGAGCAGCAGATCGAGCGCGAGCAGTTCCCGCCGGAGACCGAGCAGAAGTACCTGTCCTACATCAAGGAGCTGATCGCGCCGCGCTATGCGGAGTTCATCGGCAAGGAGATCCAGACGGCGTACCTCGAAAGCTATTCGGAGTACGGCCAGAACATCTTCGACCGCTACGTCACCTACGCCGACTACTGGATCCAGGACCAGGAGTACCGCGACCCGGACACCGGCGAGGTCTTCGACCGCGGCTCGCTCAACACCGAGCTCGAGAAGATCGAGAAGCCGGCCGGCATCAGCAACCCGAAGGACTTCCGCAACGAGATCGTCAACTTCGTGCTGCGCGCGCGGGCCGGCAACGCGGGCAAGAACCCGCTGTGGACCAGCTACGAGAAGCTGCGCACGGTGATCGAGAAGAAGATGTTCTCCAACACCGAGGAACTCTTGCCGGTGATCAGCTTCAACGCCAAGAGCAGTGCCGACGAGATGAAGAAGCACGAAGACTTCGTCAACCGAATGGTGAAGAAGGGCTATACCGCCAAGCAAGTGCGCCTGCTGTGCGAGTGGTATCTGCGCGTTCGCAAGAGTTCATGAAAAATATGGGGTGACGCCAATGGCGTCGCCCTGAGGAGAACGATCCTTGTCCGTGCTGCAGCAGATCATCGATCGCCGGTTGTCCGGGAAGAACAAGTCCATCGGCAACCGCGAAAGATTTTTGCGCCGCTACCGCGAGCAGATCGGCGAGGCAGTCAAGCGCGCTGTCAGCGGGCGCGGCATCCGCGACCTGGAACAAGGCGAAGACGTCACCCTGCCGCGCCATGACGTGTCGGAGCCGGTGTTCGGCCACGGCGAAGGCGGCAACCGCGAGTACGTGCATCCGGGCAACCGTGAATACATCAAGGGCGACCGCATCGAGCGCCCGCAGGGCGGTGGCGGCGGTAGCGGCGGCTCGCAGGCTTCCGACAGCGGCGAGGGGGAAGACGACTTCGTCTTTCGCCTGACCAAGGAAGAGTTCATGCGGGTCTTCTTCGAAGACCTGGCACTGCCGCACCTGGTGCGCACCCAGTTGGCCGAAGTGCCCGAATGGAAATACCAGCGCGCCGGCTTCGTCAGCGACGGCATGCCCAGCAACCTGCACGTGGTGCGCTCGATGCGCGGTGCGCTCTCGCGCCGCATCGCGCTGGGCGGCGAACCCCGGCGTGAACTGCGCCTGCTAGAGGAGCACCTGCAGAAGCTCAAGCGCAATCCACGCGCCGATGAAGACGCGCTGATCCAACGCGAGATCAAGGAAGTCGAACTCAAGATCGAGGAGATGCGCAAGAACGCCAAGCGCATCCCTTTCCTCGACCCGATCGACCTGCGCTATCGCAACCGGGTGCGCATTCCGGTGCCCTCGGCCAAGGCAGTGATGTTCTGCCTGATGGACGTCTCGGGCTCCATGGACGAACAGCGCAAGGACATGTCCAAGCGCTTCTTCATGCTCTTGTACCTGTTCCTGACGCGGCACTACGACAAGATCGACCTGGTCTTCATCCGGCATCACACCCAGGCCACCGAAGTGACGGAGGACGAGTTCTTCCACACCACCGAGACCGGCGGCACCGTGGTCTCCAGCGCGCTCAAGCTCATGCACGAGATCGTGCGCGCGCGCTACCCGAGCAACGAGTGGAACATCTATGGCGCCCAGGCCAGCGACGGCGACAACTGGCACCAGGACAGCGGCCAGTGCCGCAAGATCCTGGACGAGCAACTCCTGCCACTGGTGCGCTACTACGCCTATGTGCAGGTGGCCGACGCCGAACAGAACCTGTGGGAGGAATACGCCCAACTGTCCGAAGGCCACAAGCACTTCGCCATGCGCAAGGTGGCCGACGCGCAGGACATCTACCCGGTATTCCGCGACCTGTTCAAGAAGGAGGGAGCGCAGGTATGAACGAGACCGTGAAGACAAGGGCGCGCGAGCCCTTGCCCAGCCCCTCGGACTGGACCTTCGAGCTGATCCAGCAGTATCACAGCGAGATCGCCCGGGTGGCGCGCGGCTACAAGCTCGACACCTACGCCAATCAGCTGGAGATCATCACCGCCGAGCAGATGATGGATGCCTACGCATCGGTGGGAATGCCGGTCATCTACCGCCACTGGTCCTACGGCAAGCAGTTCATCTCGACCGAGAAGAACTACAGGCGCGGCCACATGGGCCTGGCCTACGAGATCGTCATCAACTCCGACCCCTGCATCGCCTACCTCATGGAAGAGAACACCATGGCGATGCAGGCGCTGGTGATCGCCCATGCAGCCTACGGGCACAACAGCTTCTTCAAGGGCAACTACCTCTTCAAGATGTGGACGGATGCCTCGTCCATCATCGATTACCTGGTCTATGCGCGAAACTACATTGCCGAGTGCGAGGAGAAGCATGGCCTTGCCGCGGTGGAAGACCTGCTCGACTCCTGCCACGCGCTGATGAACCACGGCGTGGACCGCTATCGCCGGCCGCAGAAGCTCTCGCTGGCGCAGGAGCAGATCCGCCGCGAGGAACGCGAGCACTACCTGCAACAACAGGTCAATGACATGTGGCGCACCCTGCCGCGCCGCCCCGGGCAAGACAGCGGCGAGGAAGTGACCAGGCGCTTTCCGCCGGAGCCGCAGGAGAACCTGCTGTACTTCATCGAGAAGAATGCACCGCTGCTGGAACCCTGGCAGCGCGAGGTGGTGCGCATCGTGCGCAAGGTGGCGCAGTACTTCTACCCGCAGCGCCAGACCCAGGTGATGAACGAG
>DATILH010000154.1:0-23979 GCA_035476655.1 Variovorax sp. | reverse complement strand
CTTCTGGTCGGCATGACCGGGCTGGTGAGCCTGGGCCACGCGGCCTTCTACGGCATCGGTGCCTATGCCACGGTGCTGGCATCCGGCAAGGAGGGCGGTTCGATCGCGCTCGTGCTGCCGCTGGCCATGGGCTGCGCCGCGGCCTACGCGCTGGTGGTGGGCGCGCTGAGCCTTCGCACCAAGGGCGTCTACTTCATCATGGTGACGCTGGCCTTCGCGCAGATGGCCTTCTTCGTCTTTCACGACACCGCGCTGGGCGGCGGCAGCGACGGCATCTACATGTACATCCGGCCGGTGCTCGGCGCGCTGGACATGGAGAACCGGCTGGTCACTTTCTACGTCGTGCTGGCCTCGCTGGTCTTCACCTACGGCCTGCTGGTGCTGATCGGCCGCTCGCGCTTCGGCGCCGCGCTGGCCGGCATCCGGGTGAACGAGCAGCGCATGCGCGCCGCGGGCTTTCCGGTCTACGGCTACAAGCTGGCGGCCTTCGTCATTGCCGGCGCGCTGGCCGGGCTGGCGGGCTTCCTGGTGGCCTCGCGCGACGGCGTGGTCAACCCCGAGCTGCTGGCATGGCACAACTCGGGCGAGGTGCTGTTGATGATCATCCTGGGTGGCCTGGGCCATCTGCGTGGCGCAGTGATCGGCGCGGTGGCCTTCACGCTGCTCAAGGAAGTGCTGGGCACCCATGCCTTCGTCGGGCCGCTGGCGGACCACTGGCAGCTGACCTTGGGCCTGGCCATCATTGCTTTCGTGGCGTTGCTGCCCAAGGGGCTGATCGGCCTGGCGGCGCGCATTTCTCCAAAGGCCAGCGCATGACGGCATTGCTTTCGGTCGATACCCTCACGCGCCGCTTTGGCGGGCTGGTGGCCGTCAACGCGGTCACGCTCGACTTGCGCCTGGGCGAGGTCCATGCGGTGATCGGCACCAACGGCGCCGGCAAGTCCACGCTGATCAACATGCTTTCGGGCGAGATCGAGGCCTCGGATGGCCGGATCGCGCTGGACGGGCACGAGATCACCAAGCGATCGCAGGCGCTGCGCGCGCGCAGCGGCGTGGGGCGCAGCTACCAGCGCACCACCATCTTCCCGGAGTTCACGGTGCACGAGAACTGCCGCCTGGCGGCGCAGGCCGCCACGCCGCGGCCATGGGCCATCTGGCAGTCCTCGCGCACTTGTGAGGCCAGCAACGCCGCGGCGCGCGAGGCGCTGGAAGCCGCCGGCCTGGCCGAGGTGGCCGGGCGCATTGCCGGTACCCTGAGCCACGGCGCCAAGCGCCAGCTGGAAGTGGCGATGTGCCTGGCGACCCGTCCTCGCGTGCTGCTGCTGGACGAGCCGCTGGCCGGCATGGGCGCGGAGGAAACCGACCGCATGCTGCAACTGCTGACGCAGCTCAAGTCCACGCACGCCATCCTGCTGGTCGAGCATGACATGGATGCCGTGTTCCGCATCGCCGACCGCATCACGGTGATGGTGAACGGCACCGTCATCGCCTCGGGCGACCCGGCCGCGATCCGTGTCAATCCCGAAGTCCGGACTGCCTACCTGGGCGAAGAGGGAGGGCACTGAAATGCTCCAGATCGAAGGTCTCAACACCTACTACGGCGACAGCCACATCCTGCGCGGCGTCGACGTTCAACTCCCGGCCTCCACCTCGCTGGGCCTGCTCGGGCGCAATGGCATGGGCAAGACCACGCTGATTCGCAGCCTGATGGGCTATGTGCGCCCGGCCTCGGGCCGCGTGGTCTTCGAGGGCCGCGATGTCAGCGGGTGGGTCCCGGAGAAGATGGCACGGCTTGGCATCGGCTACGTCCCCGAAGGCCGCGGCATCTTCCCCAACCTCTCGGTGCGCGAGAACCTGGTAATGAGCGAACGGGCCGGGCCCGATGGCCGGCGGGACTGGAGCTTCGATCGGGTGATGAGCACCTTCCCCCGCCTGGCCGAGCGGCTGTCGCACGGCGGCCAGCAGCTCTCCGGTGGCGAGCAGCAGATGCTTTCCATCGGCCGCGCGCTGATGACCAACCCGCGCCTCCTGATCCTGGACGAAGCCACCGAAGGCCTGGCGCCGCTGGTGGTGGCCGAGATCTGGCGCGTGATCGCCCAGATCCGCGCCACCGGCATCTCCACGCTGATCGTCGATCGCGATTGGCGCAAGGTGCTGGGCCACACCGACCGCGCGGTGGTGATGGAAAAGGGCCGCATCGTGCTGGCTGCGGATTCGGCCTCTATGTTGGCCGAGCCGGCACCCGTGTCGGCGCTCCTGGGCGTTTGATTCTTCATTCGCCCGAGCCCAGGTAGACGGGCACGGGCCCTGGCGGCTTGCGCTGGGGTCGGTGCTCCACCGGCTTCAGCCCGAACAGCGGCCGCAGCCAGCGCAGCCGGCGGATCAAGCCGTCGGTCAGCAGCCAGCAACCCAGCACGGTGAAGAGCAGCAGCGCCAGCGGGTCCGCCACGGGGCCGAGTTGCCAGCGCGCCAGCACCACCGCACCGGCAATGATCAAAGTCTGGTGCAGCATGTACCAGGGGTAGACCGATTCGTTGGCCCAGCCCAGCCAGGGCCAAGGGCGGTTCAGGTACCGGTGCGCCAGGCCGAGGATGGCCACCAGCGCGCTCCACAGGTAGAGGGCGCGCAGGACGCGCAGCAGCCAGGGCAGTTCCAGCGGCAGCGCGCGCAGCGCGAAGAAGAGGGCGGCCAGCATGAGAGCCAGCGCCAGAGCCCGGTGCCGCAGCCGCATCAGCTCGGCCCAGAGGCCCGTGTCCGTGCCCATCCAGTAGCCGTACACGAACACCGTGAAGTACAGCGCATGAAGGTAGCCGTCGTGCAGCAGGTCGTGCGTGGCCGGAAAGCGCGGCGCCAGCACCAGGCCGTACAGCAGCAGGGGCAGGGCCGGCAGCAGCTTCAGCTTCCAGCCGCGCAGGCCGTTGAAGGCGGGGCGCACGCGCTGGGCGGCCGGCCGCAGCACGGCCAGCAGCACCGAATAGCAAAAGAGGTAGGGCAGGTACCACAGGTGCATCCAGGTGATGCCGAAGTCCGAGCCGGCGAAGGCGTCCTTCGGCCAGGGCCCGCCGGCCAGGTAGCGCAGCATGAAGGCGCCGAAGCCCGGGGCGATCCGCCCCTTGTCCACCCCTTCCGCGTAGGCCTGGAAGGACACCACCACGACCATGCCGAAGACCAGCGGCAGCAAGAGCCGCCAGGCGCGCTGGCCGATCAGGCGCCAGGTGGTGGCGTTCTTGCTCAGAAAGCCGAAGGCGATGCCCGACACCAGGAACACCAGGTCCATGCGCCAGATGTTCACGAACTGCATCGGCCAGCGCAGCCACTCCGCCGCATGGGGGCTCTTCAGGTGCCAGGGCCAGCCGGCCACGAAGTACATGCCCAGGTGGTAGAGGATCAGCAGGCCGAAGGCCAGGGCGCGCAGGGCGTCGATGTCATGGCGGCGGGGGTGGGACATGGCGTGCTCCCGGAGTGGATCGAGCGCCCATGCTGGAGCTGCCGCCGGCTTCGTGGCACGCCCTTGGGTCCGGCGCCCGGCCCCTTGTGACGAGCGGTGGCCGCCAGGGACGAAAAAGGGGCGGACGCGGCGCCGCATGCGGGCGCAGGGGCCGAATTTGGCCGATGCACGTTACCCTTGCGGCTTTCCAGACAGATGGGAACGCAATGACGACTCGGCGGCACATTGGCGGTGTTGTCCTGGCGGTCGCGGCCCTCGCCGGTTTCGGCGACGGCTCGGCACAGGGCACGGGCGCCCCGGACAGCCAGGGGGCGTCGCGTCGGCCGGACTCGGCGGCCCTGCAATTGCAGCTGTTCGAGGCGACGAAGCGATCCAACGAACTCGCGGCCGAGCAGAACAAGCAGACCAAGCAGATCCTCGAGCAGACCAACGCGCTGGCCGATGCCTCGGTCAAGCAAAGCGCCGCGGCGGAGCAGACGATGCAAATTGCCGAGGCATCGATCAAGCAGAACGTGCAGGCGCTGGAGAACATCAAGACGCTGGCCGACCAGAGCATCCTGACGGCGCAGTCCAGCAATGCCTTCGCGGAGAGGATCTTCAAGTTCTGGTCGGCCGTGCTGGCGCTCGTCGTCGTTGTCGCGGGCTACTTCGGCTGGCGCGAACACAAGAACACGCGCCAGAAGGTCGCCCAAACCGTGGACGAGATCCGCAGCCTGGGCCTGGCCGAGCTGCAGAAGGTGCTGGCCGATTTCAACGCCGAGAAGCAGGTGCTGCTCGATGACCTCGCGCGCCAGAAAGAGGCCTTGACGAAAAAAACCGCCGATTCCTGAACATCGGCCCCATGCACCTGACCCGCCCCAACCTGTTCGAGCGCTACCGCCCCTTCCGGCGCCGCGCCGAACTCGGCTTCTGGGTCGGCGTGCTGCTGCTGCAGGTGGTCTTCAGCATCGCCGTGGCGGCCATCGACGTGCGCGCCAGCGGGCGCACGGTGGCCTTCTGGCAGGTGCTGAGCTGGGAGCTGAGCAGCCATCTCACCCTGCTGGCGCTGGTGCCGGCGGTCATGGCCTTCGAGCGCCGCTTCCCGCTGGGCGACGGGGGCTGGCGGCGCAATTGGCCCTGGCACCTGGCGGGCAGCCTGGCTTTCAGCCTGCTGCACGTGGCGGGCATGGTGGCGCTGCGCAAGGGCGTCTACCTGCTGGCCGGCGGCCGCTACGACTTCGGCGACTGGCGGGTGCGGCTGCCTTACGAGTACTTCAAGGACGTGCGCACCTATGCGCTGATCCTGCTGGGCATCCTGGCCTACCGCCTGTTCATGCTGCGGCTGCAAGGCGAGGCGCGGGTGCTGGACCCGCCCGAGGACGCGCCGCCGGACGACGCTCCGGACCCGCCGCCCGGCACCTCGCGCCCGCCGGCCGCCGGGGCACCAGCTCGGCCGGAGCGCTTCCTGGTGCGCAAGTTGCGCCGCGAGTTCCTGATCGCCGCGGCCGACATCGAGTGGCTGCAGGCCCAGGGCAACTACGTGGGCCTGCACGTCAACGGCCACGACTACCTGCTGCGCGCCACGCTCACCGACTTCCTTGCGCAGCTCGACCCGGCGCGCCATGTACGGGTGCACCGCAGCTTCGCCGTCCACCTGGACCGCATCGCCGAGATCGAGCCGCTGGAGGGCGGCGACGCGCGCCTGCACATGCGCGACGGCACCCATGTGCCGTGCAGCCGGCGCTACCGCGCGGCGCTGCAGGCGCCGGCGGCCGCCTGAGACCGTGGAGTCAGGGCTCGACCACGTTGAACATCGGGTCGAACTCGTCGAGCCTGGCCATCAGGTCGGCCACGCAGCGCGCATCGCCGTCAACCCGGACTTCGCCTTTCTCCCGGCCGCTGGCAATGGCGGCGGCAATGCCCGACTCGTGCCCCAGCAGCTGAGCCAGTCGCTCGCGCGTGACGGTGATCGAGGCATCGGCGTGCGTGGCGGGGTCGACGCGCCTGTAGGTCAGCGTTGCATTGCCAAGCGTCAGCAGCCAATGCTCGCCGGCATCGTGTAGATGCCAGGCGATCTGCATCGAGCGGCCGGCCGCGCGCTCGGCCACCAGGCGGATCGCCAGGCAGTCCAGGAACATCTCCATCGGGACCGCCTTGAGCAGGTCGTAGCTGATACCGCGCCGCTTGGCCTTGGGCACCCCCTGGCGCAGCTCGCGCGCGGCCAGCAGGTAGGCATTGCGCCAGGTGGCGGATTCGGCGGCAAAGCCCAGTTGCTCCAGCGCCGCCGCGCACAGCTGGCGCGCCGGCTGGTTGGCTGGATCGGCAAACACCAGGTGGCTCATCACCTCCGCTACCCAGCGGAATTCGCCGGCCTCGAAGTCGGCCTGGGCGCGGGCCAACAGGGCATCGGCGCCGCCCATGTAGGCCACGTAGCGCGTGCCGGCCTCTACCGGCGGCAGGGTGTGCAGGCGCGACGGGTTGCCGTCGTACCACCCCAGATAGTGCTGCACCACCGCCTTCACGTTGTGCACCAGCGTGCCGTAGTAGCCCTGGGCATGGGTTTCGCCGGCCAGGGAGGCCGGCAGGCGCATCGTCTCGGCGATCTCGATGGCGGTCTGGCCCTTGTTCATCTGGCGCACGGTCTGGTCGTGCACGTACTTGTAGAGGTCGCGCTGCTCGGTGATGAAGCGGGTCAGCTTCTCGCGGCCCCAGGTCGGCCAGTTGTGCTGGGCGAAGACGACATCCGAATGCGGGGCGAACTCGTGAACTGCCTCGTCCAGGTAGCGTGACCACAGCCGCGCGTCGCGCACCTGCGCGCCGCGCAGCGGGCAAAGGTTGTGCATGGTGTGCTGGCCCAGCTCGGCCAGGTTGAGCGCGTTCAGGCCCGGGAAGAAGAAGTACATCTCCGAGGGCGCTTCGCTTTCCGGAGCCAGCGCGAAGACGATCTCTACGCCGTCGATCACATGCCGCTCGCGATCCTTCTCGATGGTGCGGGTGGGCGGGATCAGCGTGATCGTGCCGTTGGGGACGTTCTTGCCGAGGCCGCAATCGACCTGCCCGCACACGCCGCGCGCCAGGGTGGGGCCGAACTGGAACTGCGAGCGGCGCGACATCGCGTTGCCGGCGATCATGTTCTCCGCCACCGTGTGCCACAGGAAGCCCGAGGGCGCGATGATCGGGATGTTGTGGCGGACGGCGTGCTCTTCGTCGATCACGCCGCGCACGCCGCCGAAGTGGTCGGCATGGCTGTGGCTGTAGATCACTGCCGTCACGGGGCGCTCGCCGCGCTGTTCGCAGTACAGCTGCAAGGCGGCTTGCGCGGTCTCGGAGCAGGTCAGGGGGTCGATGATGATGACGCCCTTGTCGCCCTCGATGATCGTCATGTTCGACAGGTCGAAGCGGCGCACCTGGTAGATGCGCGGGCAGACCTCGAACAGGCCGTGCTGCATGTTGCGCCGCGCCTGTTGCCACAGGCCGGGGTGCACGGTGGGCGCGGGCGTCTCGTCCTCCAGGAACTCGTGGCCGGCCATGGTCCAGACCACGCGCCCGTTGGCACCGCGGATCTCGGCATTCGGCCAGGTGGCGATGAAGCCGCGGGTGGCATCGTCTTCTTCGTCGATGAAGACTTCGGGTTGGTCGAGCAAGGTATCAATCGTCATGCCGCGCGTTCTCAATCCAGCTTGGCGCCCGAGACCTTGACCATGCGCTCCCACACCGGCCAGTCGCTGGCGTAGGTGCTGCGGAACTGCTCCGGGCTGGTGCCCATGCCCTGCATGCCCAGCGCCTCGAAGCGCTTGTCGAGTTCGGGCGATTTGATGGCCTGCTGCGCCGCTTCCTGCAGACGCGCGACCACCGCCTTGGGTGTGGCCAGCGGCACCGCCAGCGCCAGCCAGCCCGACATTCGGTATTCGGCATCGGGAAAGCCGGCCTCCTTGAAGGTGGGCACCTCCGGCAGCGTCGGCATGCGCGACTCGCCGGTGACGGCGATGGCACGCAGCTTGCCGCTGTCCAGGTAGGGCCTGGCCGAGGCCACGCTGCCGATGCTGAAGTTGAGCGAGCCGCCGGCCAGATCCTGCAGCATGGGCGCCTCGCCCTTGTAGGCCACATGGGCCAGTTCGACCTTCCAGGTCGAGGCCATGTAGGCGCAGGCCAGGTGCGGGTAGGAGCCCGCGCCCCAGGAGCCGCAGTTGCCGCCGCGCGAGCCGGCGCGCATTTCGCGCTGCAGGTCGGCCACTGTTCGGACCTTGGATTCGGCGGGCACCAGCAGCACCAGCGGCGCGCGGGCGATCTGCGTCACCAGGCTCAACTCGCGCCTCGGGTCGTAGGGCAGCTTGGCGTAGAGGAACTGGTTGGTGAGCAGCGATTGCGTCAACCCGACCAGCACCGTGTAGCCGTCGGGCTGCGCCTTGGCGGCAAAGCTGGTGCCCAGGATGCCGCTGGCGCCCGGCTTGTTGTCGACGATCACCGGTTGGCCCAGCTGCTTGCTCATCTGCTCGGCCAGCGAACGCGCTACCACGTCGGTGCCGCCGCCGGCCGCGTAGGGCACGACCAGGGTGATGGGCTTGCGCGGAAAGTCCTGGGCGCTGGCCCAGGCATGGAGGGCCAGGGCGGCCAGCAGTACGGCGGCCTGGCGCCAGGGGGCGGGCAATCTCATGGTGGAAGTCTCCTTGCTTGTTCGTGCAAGACCATTCTGGACAGGCGGTGAAATAAACTCTAATGCAAAATAGATGGAACATTTTTAAGGTTTCTGCAAAATGCACCTGAGACAGCTGGCGCACCTGGTGGCTTTGGCGGAGCAGGGCAGTTTCGGCCGCGCCGCCGAGGCCGTGCACCTGTCGCAGCCGGCACTGTCGCGCAGCATCGACGCCTTGGAGCAAGACCTGGGGGCGCGCCTGGTGGACCGGGTCTACGGCCAGGTGCGCTTCACCGCGGCCGGCGAGCTGGTGCTGGCGCGGGGACGCGAACTGGTGGCCGATGCCGAACTGGTGCGGCGCGACGTCGCGCTGCTGCAAGGCCTGGCGATCGGCAGCCTGCGTGTCGGGCTCGGCCCCTTCGCCGCCGGCATTCTGGGCCGCCCGGTGCTGTCGCAGGTGATGCAGCGCCATCCGCAACTGGCGGTGCAGGTCGAGTTCGCCGAGGCCAACGAATTGAGCGAGCGGTTGCACCGGCGCGAGATCGACCTGTTCGTCGCCGACACGCGCGAGCTGAAGAAGCAGCCGGGGCTGTCGATCAAGCGCCTGCCCAATGTGCCGGTGTCCTTCTTCGTCGGCGCCGGTCATCCGCTGCTGGCGCTGGCGCCGGTAAGCCTGGACCAGGCGATGGACTACCCGGTCGCCAGCCCGCGGCTGCCGGCGCGCGTCAATGCGCAGTTCGACATGCAGACCAAGCGTGAGGATCGCGCTGTCTTCAATGTCGAGTGCGACGACCTCGGCACCCTGTGCCACCTGGCGGCCACCGCCCAGGCCGTGATCCTGGCGCCCGACTTCGCGGTGCAGGCGGCCAGTGCGGTGCCGCTCGTGCGCTTGCCAATGAAAAAGATCAACAATATGCAGACGCACTACAGCCTGGTGATGCCGGCCAATCGCACGCTCTCGCCGGCGGCGCTGGCCTTCTCCAGCCTGGTGCAGCAGATGATCGGGCCAGTCAAACAGTGAGACCATAGCGCCCCGCAACCGGAGAAAGCCCTTGCCCACACAAGCCACGCCCGAGGTGTTGATCAGCGAAGTCGGCCCGCGCGACGGCCTGCAATCGGTCAAGGCCACCATGCCCACCGAACACAAGCTGCGCTGGATCAGCGCCTTGCATGCGGCCGGTGTGCGCGAGATCGAGGTGGCATCCTTCGTGCCGGCGAAGCTGCTGCCGCAGATGGCCGATGCCGCCGAAGTGGTGCGCCATGCCATCACCCTGTCGGGCCTGACGGTCATGGCGCTGGTGCCCAACCGCCGCGGCGCCGAGGCGGCGTTGGCCGCCGGGGTGCACAAGCTGACCATGCCGGTCTCCGCCAGCGCGGCGCACTCCTTGGCCAATGTTCGCAAGACGCGCGAGGAAATGGTGGAGGAGGTGCGTGCCATTTCCCAGTTGCGCCGCGAGATCGCGCCGCAGGTTCGGCTGGAGGCGGGCATTTCCACCGCCTTCGGCTGCACCCTGCAAGGCGCAGTGCCCGAGGACGAAGTGATCCGCTTGGCCGCCCAGTGCGTGGAAGCCGGCGCCGACGAGGCCGGCCTGTCAGATACCGTGGGCTATGCCAATCCGGCTCAGGTACGCCGGCTCTTTCGCCACCTGCGCGCCGAACTTGGTCACCGCGCCGGCGCCGCCCACATGCACAACACGCGCGGCCTGGGCCTGGCCAACTGCCTGGCGGCCTACGAGGAGGGGGTGCGAACCTTCGACGCCTCGCTCGGCGGCCTGGGCGGCTGCCCTTACGCGCCCGGCGCCTCGGGCAATGTGGTGACGGAAGACCTGGTCTTCATGTTCGAGGCCATGGGCGTTGCCACCGGCATCGACATCGAAAAACTGATGGCGGCACGCGCGCCGCTGATGGCCGGGCTGCCCGGCGAGCCGGTGTACGGCATGACGCCCGAGGCCGGGCTGCCCAAGGGCTTCGTGCCTACTTGAGCTTTCCCTGCAGGTAGGGCTCGGGGTCCACCGCAACGCCCTCCTTGCGGATCTCGAAGTGCAGCATCGGCGTGCCGGATGGGTTCTTGCCCATCTCGGCGATCTTCTGGCCCTGGTTCACGCTCTGCTTTTCCTGCACCAGCACGAGCTGGTTGTGCGCGTAGGCGGTCAGGTAGTTGTTGCCGTGGTCGACGATGACCAGGTTGCCGTAGTTGCGCAGTTCGTCGCCCACATACACCACCTTGCCCGCCGCCGCGGCCAGCACCGCATCGCCCGGTCTGCCGGCAATGTCGATGCCCTTGTTGACCTTGCCGTCGAATTTCGCCAGGGTGACGCCGCTGGCCGGCCGCATGAAGCGGGCCTGGGTCGACGCCGGTGGAGGCTTGACAACCGGCCGATCGGGCGGGGCGGTGGTGGTGCAGGCAGCCAGCGCACCGGCACACAGGGCGATGCCGGCGGCGCGGCGAAGTTGGGAGAAGGGAGAGTCCATGGCGCGATTGGAATACGGTCAGGTAGCGATGTTCCCTGGAATTGGTGACAGCGCGTGTAGGGCCTGGCCTACACGATGTCCACGGTATGAATGTGGCCGAAGCGGCCCTTCTTGCGGTCTTCGAAATACAGGCGCAGCGCCTCGCGCACGGTGCGAAAGGCGATCTCGTCCCAGGGAATCTCGTCCTCGGTGAAAAGGCGCGCCTCGATGGTCTCGTGGCCCGGTGCGAAGTCGTCGTTGATGAGCTGCGCGCGGTAGAACAGGTGCACCTGGCCCACCCGCACCACGCTCATCACGGCAAAGAGTTCGCCGATCTCGAAATTTGCGCCGGATTCTTCCACCGTCTCGCGCGCCGCACCTTCGGACACGCTTTCATTGAGCTCCATGAAGCCGGCCGGCAGTGTCCACTTGCCCCAGCGCGGCTCGATGTTGCGCTTGCACAGGAGCACCCGCTCGCCCAGGATCGGGATGGTGCCGACCACATTGGTCGGGTTCTCGTAGTGGATGGTGTCGCAGGCCGGGCAGACGGCGCGCTCGCGCGTGTCGCCGTCGTCCGGCACGCGATAAACCACGGCCGTACCGCAGTTCTTGCAGTGCTTGATCGGAACGCGGATCACGCGATCTTGACGCTCAGCTTGGGGAGGCCGGCGACTTCGCCGACCAGCGTGTCGCCCGCCACCACGGCGGCCACGCCCTCGGGCGTGCCGGTGAAGATCAGGTCGCCCGGCTGCAACTCCCAGGCCGCGGACAGGTGCTCGATGGTCTCGGCGATGTTCCAGATCAGCTTGCTCACCGTGCTGCGCTGGCGATCCGTGCCGTTGACCTGGAGCGAGATCTCGGCATTGGCGACGTCGCCCGCGCGTGCTACCGGCACGATCGGGCCGATGGGTGCCGACTGCTCGAAGGCCTTGCCGATGCACCAGGGGCGGCCCTGCTTCTTCATCTCGCCCTGCAGGTCGCGCCGGGTCATGTCCAGGCCGACCGCGTAGCCGTAGATGTACTGCTGCGCATCGGCCGCCAGAATGTTCTTCCCGGCCTTGCCAATGGCCACCACCAACTCGATCTCGTGGTGCAGGTTCTTGGTGAGGGAAGGGTAGGCGACGCTGCCGGTCTGGCCCTCATTCACCACCACCGCGGCGTCGGCCGGCTTCAGGAAGAAGAAGGGCGGCTCGCGGCCGGTGAAGCCCATTTCCTTGGCATGCTCCTCGTAGTTGCGCCCGACGCAGTAGATGCGGTGCACCGGAAAGCGTCCCGCCTCGCCCACGACGGGGATCGAGACCACGGGGGGCGGGGTAATCACGTACTCGGAAGCCATCTCGCTTTCATCCTTTGTGTTCAGGGGCTTGGGTTCTGTTTGGGGGGGAACGCAACGCTCCAGTGTGCCAGACGCCCAGGCCCTTCGCTTGTGACGGGAAGCGCGGCGCCGCTATGCTCGCCCAACCATGAAGCTGTACAACTATTTTCGTTCGTCCGCCTCGTACCGCGTGCGCATTGCCCTGGCCCTCAAGGGCCTGCCTTACGACTACGAGGCGGTGCACATCGCGCGCGGCGACCACAAGAAGCCGCCCTATGCCGACAAGTCGGCCGACACGCTGGTGCCGATGCTGGAACTCGACGACGGGACGCACCTGTCGCAGTCGATGGCGATCATCGAGTACCTGGACGAAATCCATCCGAAGCCGCGCCTGCTGCCGGCCGATGCGCTGGGCCGCGCACGCGTGCGGGCGCTGGCCGAATCGATCGCCTGCGAAATCCATCCGCTCAACAACCTGCGTGTGTTGAAGTACCTGGTGCGCGATCTCAAGGTCGACGAAGAAGCCAAGAACGCCTGGTATCGCCACTGGGTGCGGGAGGGCTTGCTGGCCTTCGAGCGGCAACTCGCGAAGCTGCCGCCCTCGGCCTACTGCTACGGCGACACGCCGACCCTGGCCGACTGCTGCCTGGTGCCGCAGATCTTCAACGGCCAGCGCTTCAACTGCGACTTCAGCGGCCTCACGCGCACCATGGCCGCCTACGAGGCCTGCATGCAGCTCGAGGCCTTCCAGGGCGCGCAGCCCTCGCGCTGCCCGGACGCCGAAGCGTGACGCCAAAGCACTTCGACCCCGACTGGATCGTGCCCGACTGGCTGGCACCGCCGGGCGTGCATGCCGTGTGCACCACCCGTGCCGGCGGCGTGTCCGGTGGGCCGTATCAGAGCCTCAACCTGGGCGAGCATGTGGGGGATATGCCCGCCGATGTCGCCGCCAACCGGCAGCGCCTGGCCGAGGCGATCGGCGCGCAGCCGGTTTTCCTGTCGCAGGTGCACGGCACCGCGCTGGCCACCCTCGATGCGCAGACGGCCGACGGCACCACTGCCGATGCGGTCTGCACCACGCATTCAGGCGTGGCCTGCGCCGTGATGGTGGCCGATTGCCTGCCGGTGCTGCTGACCGATGTGCAGGGCCGGCGCGTGGCCGCCGCCCACGCGGGCTGGCGGGGCCTGGCGGCGGGAGTGCTGGTACGCGCCGTCCAGAGCTTCGAGGATGAATCGGGCAAGCGCGATGAGTTGCTGGCCTGGCTCGGACCCTGCATCGGTCCGCAGGCCTTCGAGGTGGGCGCAGAGGTCAAGGCACAGTTCGAGGCGGCCGATGGCGAGGCGATCCGCTATTTCAAGCCGGCTGGCGACGCCGGCAAGTGGCTGGCCGACCTGCCCGGGCTGGCACGCCGCCAGTTGCAGTCCCTGGGCATCCGAGAAGTCTGGGGCAACGACGGCAGCCCCGCCTGGTGCACCGTGGCCAACCCTTCACGGTTCTTTTCGCACCGGCGCGACCGGGTCAGCGGGCGCTTCGCCGCCCTCGTCTGGCGCAGCTGACGTGGCGGCCGCGCGTGCGGCCTCATCGCGCGCCCGATTGGCACGCCGACGTGCCGGCGTGCCCATGATGTAGACCACCAGCCCAATGGGCAGCAGCCCGTACAGCAGGAAGGTGAAGATGGCGCCGAGCACGGTGCCGGTGGTGTTCGTGGCTTCGGCCACGGCCATCATCAGGGCCACATACAGCCAGGCGATGATCACGAGATGCATAAGTCGAGAGCGGCGCTGCGCCTTTGTCCGGCGCGTTGTGGGGGGTCGTCGAATGCAGCATACTCAATCACAGCACGCATCCGTACTCAGAGGGACAGGAGACACCCATGAAGCAACAGGGAGCCGCAGCGACCGACATGTTCGGGCCGCTCGCGCAGGGATGGAACCAGGCGCTGGCATCGATCCAGGCCTTCGGCAAGGGAGAGGGAGCGGCGCCTTCCTTTCAGCTGCCGCAGGTCAGCTTCGATCCGGAACAACTGCAGTCACTGCAGCAACAATATGTTTCGCACGCCACCGAGTTGTGGCAGCAGGGCTTTGCGGCCCATTCCCTGGGGGACCGGCGCTTCGCCGGCGATGCCTGGGGCAACAACCCGGTGGCATCCTTCACCGCGGCGATCTATCTTCTCAATGCGCGCACCCTGATGGAGCTGGCCGAGGCGGCCCAGGGCGACGAGAAGACCCGCGCCAGGTTGCGCTTCGCGGTCGAGCAATGGATGGCCGCCAGCGCCCCGAGCAACTACCTGGCCTTCAACGCCGAGGCGCAGCAAAAGGCCATCGAGACCAAGGGTGAGAGCATTGCCCGCGGCCTTGCGAACCTGGTCAACGACATCCAGCAGGGCCACCTGAGCATGACCGACGAGCGCGCCTTCGAGGTCGGGCGCAACGTGGCCACGACCGAGGGCGCAGTCGTGTTCGAGGGCGAGCTGTTCCAGCTGCTCGAATACAAGCCGGCGGGCGCCAAGGTCCACGAGCGGCCTTTCCTGCTGGTGCCGCCCTGCATCAACAAGTTCTACATCCTCGACCTGCAGCCCGAGAACTCGCTGATCCGCTATGCGGTGGAGCAGGGCCACCGGGTCTTCGTGGTGAGCTGGCGCAACCCCGACGAGTCGCTGCGCGAAGCCACCTGGGACGACTACATCGAGAACGCCGCCATCAAGGCCATCCACACGGTGCAGGAGATCTCGGGCAGCGAGCAGATCAACGTGCTGGGCTTCTGCGTGGGCGGCACCATCCTGTCGACGGCGCTGGCGGTGCTGGCGGCGCGCGGCGAAGACCCGGCGTCTTCCGTCACCCTGCTGACCACCTTGCTGGACTTCAGCGATACCGGCATTCTGGACGTCTTCATCGACGAGCCCATGGTTCAGTTCCGCGAACTGCAGATGGGGCAGGGCGGCCTGATGGCGGGCGGCGACCTGGCCTCCACCTTCAGTTTCCTGCGCCCGAACGACCTGGTGTGGAACTACGTGGTGGGCAACTACCTCAAGGGCGAGACGCCGCCGCCCTTCGACCTCTTGTACTGGAACTGCGACGCCACCAACCTGCCGGGCCCCTTCTACGCCTGGTACCTGCGCAACACCTACCTCGAGAACAAGCTGGCGGTGCCGGGCGCGCTCACCGTTTGCGACGAGGCCATCGACCTGGGCGCGATCAAGGCGCCGGCCTACATCTACGGCTCGCGCGAAGACCATATCGTGCCGATCGGCGGGGCCTATGCATCAACCCAACTGCTCAAGGGCAAGAAGCGCTTCGTGATGGGCGCCTCGGGCCACATCGCCGGCGTGATCAATCCGCCGGCCAAGAAAAAGCGCAGCCACTGGATTCGCGCCGACGGCAAGCTGCCGGCGTCGCATGAAGAATGGCTGGCCGGGGCCGCCGAGCATCCCGGCAGCTGGTGGACCGACTGGGCACAGTGGCTGGCCTCGCATGCCGGCAAGCAGATTGCAGCCCCCAAGACCTATGGCCGCGGCACCAAGTACAAGGCCATGGAGCCGGCGCCCGGAAGTTATGTGAAGGCCAAGGCCTGATTTCTCCTCTCACCTCGTTCAAGCAAGCATCACAGGAGTCCAACATGGAAGACATCGTCATCGTTTCCGCCGCACGTACCGCCGTCGGCAAGTTCGGCGGCTCGCTGGCCGCCATTGCGGCCACGGAACTGGGCGCCATCGTCATCAAGGAAGTGCTGGCGCGAGCCAAGCTCAGCAACGACCAGATCGGCGAAGTCATCATGGGCCAGGTGCTGGCGGCCGGCTCCGGCCAGAACCCGGCGCGCCAGGCGCTGATCAAGAGCGGCATCGTCAAGGAAACCCCGGCCCTCACCATCAACGCCGTGTGCGGCTCGGGCCTCAAGGCGGTGATGCTGGCGGCCCAGGCCGTGGCCTATGGCGACAGCGAGATCGTGGTGGCCGGCGGCCAGGAAAGCATGAGCCTGGCGCCGCACGTGCTGCCCAACTCGCGCAACGGCCAGCGCATGGGCGACTGGAAGCTGCAGGACACGATGATCCTGGACGGCCTGTGGGACGTGTACAACCAGTACCACATGGGCATCACCGCCGAGAACGTGGCCAAGAAGTACGGCATCGACCGCGCCGCGCAGGACGAACTGGCGCTGGGCAGCCAGACCAAGGCCGCTGCGGCTCAGGACGCGGGCAAGTTCAAGGACGAGATCGTCGGCGTCAACATCCCGCAGAGGAAGGGTGACCCGGTGGTGTTCAACCAGGACGAGTTCATCAACCGCAAGACCAACGCAGAAGGCCTGGCCGGCCTGCGCCCGGCCTTCGACAAGGCGGGCGGCGTGACGGCCGGCAACGCCTCCGGCCTGAACGACGGCGCGGCGGCGGTGGTGGTCATGACGGCCAAGAAGGCCGACTCGCTGGGCCTCAAGCCCCTGGGCCGCATCGCCAGCTTCGCCTCCACCGGGCTCGATCCGGCCTACATGGGCATGGGCCCGGTGCCGGCCTCGCAGAAGGCGCTGCAGCGCGCCGGCTGGAAGCCGGCCGACCTCGACCTGCTGGAGATCAACGAAGCCTTTGCCGCCCAGGCCTGCGCCGTCAACAAGGAAATGGGCTGGGACATCAACAAGGTCAACGTGAACGGCGGCGCCATTGCCATCGGCCATCCGATCGGCGCCTCGGGCTGCCGCATCCTGGTGACCCTGCTGCACGAGATGCAGCGCCAGAACGCCAGGAAGGGCATTGCCTCGCTGTGCATCGGCGGTGGCATGGGCGTGGCGCTGACCATAGAGCGCTGAAGCAGCGATCTTGCGGCGCATCGAGGAACTGCCCGGCCCCCGGGGCCTGCCGGTCCTGGGCAATGTGCTGCAGATCAGGCCGGCGCGCATGCACCGGCAACTGGAACAATGGGCCGACCAGTTCGGCCCTTTTTTCCAGCTGAAGCTGGGCCGGCTGCCGACCCTGGTGGTTGGCGGGCACGAGCACGTGGCCGCCATGCTGCGCGACCGCCCGGAGGGCTTCAACCGCACCAGCCGCCTGCAGGCGATCGGTGCCGAGATGGGCTTGAAGCCCGGCGTCTTCGGCGCCAGCGGCGACGATTGGAAGCGCCAGCGCCGCATGGTGATGGCCGGCTTCGATCCGGCGCACGTCAAGAGCTATTTCCCATCGCTGCAGAACGTGGCCGAGCGCCTGTACCGGCGCTGGGCGCAGGCGGCGCGCCAGGGCCACGACATTCAATTGCAGGCCGACCTGATGCGCTACACGGTCGACACCATTGCCGGCCTGGCCTTCGGCGCCGAGGTCAACACACTGGAATCCGGCGGCGACGTGATCCAGCAGCACCTGGACAAGATCTTCCCGGCCTTGCTGCGCCGCGTCATGTCGCCGCTGCCGACCTGGCGCTACCTTCCTTCGCGGGCAGATC
This sequence comes from Variovorax sp., assembly GCA_035476655.1. GTDB lineage: Bacteria > Pseudomonadota > Gammaproteobacteria > Burkholderiales > Burkholderiaceae_C > Variovorax. The sequence goes on along the minus strand of DATILH010000154.1, from coordinate 6,732 downwards.
GCGCACTGGCGCGCGGCGTGCTCGAAGTCAACAAGGCGGTCGACGCTTTCATCGCCCAGGCGCGCCAGCGGATGGTGGCCGAGCCGGGCCTGCGCACGCAGCCGCGCAACCTGCTCGAAGCCATGATCGCCGCGGCTGACGAACCCGGCAGCGGCATCAGCGACCGGCAGGTGGCGGGCAATGTCATGACCATGCTGCTGGCCGGCGAGGACACCACCGCCAACACCATCGCCTGGATGATCGACCTGCTGTGGCGCCATCCGTCCGCGCTGGCGCGAGCCACGCTGGAAGTGCGCACGGTGCTGGACGGGTCGACCGCGCCGAGCTTCGAGCAGATTGCGCAGCTGCAGTATGTCGAGGCCTGCGCGCACGAGACCATGCGTCTGAAGCCGGTCGCGCCCCTCATCGCGCTGCAGGCCAATCGCGATTCGGTTGTAGGCGACGTGCAGGTGCCGGCCGGGTCGGTGGTGGTCACCTTGATGCGGCGCGACAGCGTGAGCGAACAGTACCTGCTGCAGGCAGCCCGCTTCGAGCCCGAACGCTGGCTGGCCGAGAGCCCGGCCGGCGCGTTGGCTGCCAACGCCAAGCGCACCTCCATGCCCTTCGGCGCGGGGCCGCGCATCTGCCCGGGGCGCTACCTGGCCCTGCTCGAAATGAAGATGGCCATGGCCACGCTGCTGCAGCGCTTCGACATCGTTTCCGTCGACACGCCGGACGGCCAGCCAGCGCGCGAGCATCTGTCATTTACCCTGACGCCGGTCGGCCTGACGATGCGCTTGCGCGAACGCGGGCTATAGTGACCAGGTAGGTCCAGCAAGCGCGCAAGCAAGGAGACGCCATGAGCAGCCATGTCTACAAACTCCTGGAGCTGACCGGCTCCTCGGCCACCAGCAGCGACGACGCGGTACAGCGCGCCATCGCCAAGGCCAGCGAGACGTTGCGCAACATCCAGTGGTTCGAGGTGACCGAGACCCGCGGACATGTGAAGGACGGCAAGATCGCGCACTGGCAGGTGACGCTGAAGGTCGGCTTTACCCTCGAGTAGCCTCAACCGCCGCCAAAGCGGTAGCGCAAACCTACCCACGCGGTGCGTGGCGCGCCGGGCGTGTAGAGGGTGGCCTGGGGTACCGGGAAGTCGCCGTTCGCGTTGGCCGGCAGGGGGCGGGCGATGTAGCTGCCGTCGGTGGTGAAACCGTTGGCCCCCAGTTGGCCGGCGGTGGCGTACTTCCTGTCGAACAGGTTGGTGATCTGCAGGAAGACCTTCCACCCGGGCTGCGGCTTGTAGTCGACCCCGAGGTTGGACACGGCGTAGCCGCTGGTGCGGCCCGAGCCGCTGTAGAAGACGCCGTCCGGCACGTCCTGCCCGTTCTCGTTACCGCGCACCGCGGTGCCGCTGGATGCGGTCATGTCCAGCCCGACGTGCCAGGAGGCATTCGGCTCCCAATCCACGTAGAGCTTGAGCGCTTGTCGCGGCAAGAGCGGGATGCGATCGCCGGGATTGATCTGGATGTTGCCCTCGGTACCTGGAAAGCCCTCAGCCGCCGCGCAGTTGCTGCTGTTGCCGGTGCCGCCCACGACCTCCGGCGAGCGGTAGGTGGCGTCGAGCAGGCTCAGGTTGCCGCCCACCGTCCAGGCGGCGGCGGGCTTGACGTGCAGGCCCATCTCGATGCCCTGGCGCCGCGTCTTGCCGAAGTTCTTGAAATAGCCGAAGCCGCTGGAGTCGTCGGTGACGAAGAGCAGGTCGTCCTTGTTGTCGGAGCGGAACACGCCGAAGTTCCAGACCACCTGCTTGGCCACCGTGCCGCGCAGGCCCGCTTCGAAGGTGGTGGTGACCACCTGCTTGAGCGGCGGGTCGCCGGCAAAGGAGTTGGGCAGCTTGCAGGGGCTGGCCGGGTCGGCGCAGCCCAGTTCGATGGCGGTCGGCGCGCGGCTGCCCTGGTTGGCGCCGGCATAGACGGTGACCGTTTCGGCCGGTGTCCACGTGATCCCGATCGCCGGGTTGAAGCGGCTGAAGGTGTGCTCGCCGTCCAGCGAGCCGGGGCCGCCGCCGGGCGTGAGGGCGTCCGAATTGCGCACCTTGGTGTGGTTGTAGCGGCCGGCCAGCGTGAGGTGCGTGTTGGCGCCCAGCGCCATGGTGTCCGCCAGATAGAAGCTGCCCGTGTGCGAGCGGCTCGAGAGGTCGACGCGCGCATCGAAGGCCTCTTCCGATCCCTGGGTGCCGTCGGCAAAGGCCCCGGGGCCGGCCACCGGCGCGATGCTGCGGTCCGGGTTGATGTAGCCGTACTGCGCGTTCTGATTGAAGCTCACCTTGCTTGCGTCGTAGGCAGCGCCGGCCACCAGTTTGTGCGCGACGGTGCCCGTGATGGCGTCCAGCGAGAACTGGCCGGCCAGGCCCCAGTTCTGCTGCTTCGTCTCGGTCCGGTTGATGAGGCCGTTGCACTTCTCGCCCGGCTCGTCATTGAGCAGGATGTTGGCGATGCAGCGCCACCTGGGGAAGGGCGTATTGCTGGCGTTTTCGCCGCTGGTCGGAAAGCCGCTATAGCCGGCCTCCGTCAATGCCTCGCGCTCGGCAGCGTTGGGCTGATAGACCGCCTGGTCCAGCGACTCGTCGTTCAGGTCGCCGTTGAAGGTGTTGGTCTTGATGTCCCGGTAGTAGGCGTTGCCCGAGAAGCTGAGCTTGTCGTTCAAGGCCTGGGTGGTGGCAAGGTTGAGCAAGAGGGAGCGGTTCTTCGTCTCGTCGGGGATGGTGCGCACGCTTGCCCAGTCGCGATGCAGCGCGCCGGCTTCCTGCGCGCCGTTGCCGGTGAGGTCGTTGTCGGCCAGCGCGAGGGAGAGCGAGACATCGCCGCTTTTCGTGCTGCGGCCCACCTTGGCGAACAACTGGCGCAGGTCGGTGGGGGAGGCGGTGCGCCAGCCGTCCTCGTGGTAGGCGTTGCCGGTCACGTACCAGTGCATGCCGTTGCTTTCGCTGCGCCCGCCGGTCTCGAACTGGCCCCCCACGCGCCCATACTGGCCGCCCAGGATTTCCACCATCGTGCCCGGGTTGTTGATGCCGTCCTTGGTGTGGATCGACAGCGCACCGCCGAGGGTGTTGAGGCCGAACAGCGGGTTGCTGCCCGGCACCAGCGTGATCGACGAAATTGCATTGCGCGGGAATAGGTCCCAGCTCACCACGTCGCCGAAGGGCTGGTTCAGGCGCACGCCGTCCAGGAAGACCGAGAGCCCCTGCGGCGTACCCAGTAGCGGCGAGGCGGTAAAGCCCCGGTAGTTGACGTCGGGCTGGAAGGGGTTGCCCTGGGTCTCGGTGACGGTCACGCTGCCCATCGAGCGCGACATGAAGTTCGTGAGGTCGGGCGCGTGCATGCGTTCCATGTCGTCGGCCGTGCCGGTCTGCACGTTGCCCGGGATCTGGTCGCGCGGCAGGTTCAGGCCTGGCAGCGGTGCCGCCTCGATCACCTGGATGGTGGGCAGTTCGCCACCCGTAGCGGGCGGCGCGGGCGCCTGGGCCTGCGCCGCCAGGGCGTGGCAAAGCAGCAGCACGGCGATGACGACGGGCGCCAAGTGCATGGCCTATCCCTCTCTTGTGGGTGGTAGGCGCGCGGACAGCGCGACACCCGCGCAAGTTACAGGCGCGCGAACTGCTTCGACAGGGAAGATTTCCCGCCGTGCCTCAGGTGTTCCCAGGAGGGATCAGGCCGTGGCGGATCGCCAGGTGCGCCATGGCGGCGCTGGTGCCGGTGCCCAGTTTTTCCTTGATCTGGCTTTGCAGGTTGGACACGGTCTTCGGGCTCAGGTGCAGCACGCGCGCGCATTCCGCCGGCGATTCGCCGCGCGACAGCAGGCGGAACACCTCGAACTCGCGCGGCGTCAGTTGCGCGAAGGCCGGGGCGCGCACTGCGCTGTGCAGCCAGTGCTGCGGCAGGCCGGGGCTCAGGTAGCGCCGGCCGGCCAGCGCGCTGTGCACCGCCTCGATCAGGCTGTCGGGCGCGCAGCTCTTGGAGACGAAGCCCAGCGCGCCGAGCGCGAAGGCCCGGTGCACCAGCATCTCGCTGTCGTGCATGCTGAAGACAAGGGTGCGTGCCTGGGCCGAGCGTTCGCGCAACCGATGGATCAGGTCCAGCCCGCTGCTGCCCGGCATGGCGATGTCGGTGATGGTGATGTCGGGCTCGTGCGCCGCGAACAGGGCGTAGCCCTCGTCGACGCTGCCCGCCTGTGCGACCACCGTCATGTCGCCGTCCTGCTCGAGCAGGTGCCGGTAGCCGGTGCGCACCACGGGGTGGTCGACCAGGAGCAGCCGGATCATGCTGTCATGCCCTCCATCCGCAGCGGTATGTGCATGCGAACCTGCGTGCCGCAACCCGGCGCGCTGCGGGTCTCGAAGCTGCCACCCAACGCCGCCGCGCGCTCTGTCGCGCCCAGCAGCCCGAAGCCCTGCGCGGGGCCATCCGCGGCAATGCCGCGGCCGTCGTCCTGCACATGCAGCACGACGCTGTCGGGCGTGGCCACCAGGGCGATCTCCACCTGGGTGGCCTGCGCGTGCCGCATGACGTTGACCAGCGCTTCCTGGGCCACCCGGTAGATGGTCGTGTCCATCGCCTCTCCACAGGCACGCAACTCACCCTGCGGGCGGAAGCGGCAGGCGACACCGCTGCGTGCCGCCCAGTCGTCGCAAAGGGACTGCATGGCGGCCACCAGGCCGAGTTCGTCGAGTTCGGCCGGCCGCAGCCGGCGCAGCAGCCGGCGCACGCCGGCCTGCAGCAACTCCGCCGACGCGGCGGCGCGCCGGGCGGCCGCGCCGATCTGGTCGAGGGCCTGCGAGCGCTGGATGTAGGTGGCCTCGATGCGGATCGCACTGCAGTGCTGGGCGAGCTCGTCGTGCAACTCGCGCGCCAGGGCGAGGCGCTCCCGGTCCTGGACCGCGATCAGTTGCCGCGTCAGTTCGCGGTTGCGGGCAAGCAGGCGTGCGGCCTCACCGCGTCGTCGCCAGGCGTACCAGGCCAGCCCGATGGACAGGGCCAGCAGCGCCAGGGGAATCTCGTCGACCTGCCACTTCTCCAGCGGCGCGGTGAAGGCCGACAGGCGCTCGTGCAACTCGAATCGGGTTGCCAGCGCAAAAGTCGCGAGCGGCAGCACGAGGACCCATACGAGGTCGCTGCGGCCGGCGGCGCCGAAGCGCGGCGGCGATGGGGGCGATCCGGTTTTCATGGCGTTCAGTCCAGTTCGACCAGCACGGGCTGATGGTCCGATGCCTTGGTGGCGAGGTCGACCTCGATCCGGCGCAACCGCGGCGCCAGGCCATCGCTCAGGAACACGAAGTCGCAGGCCATGGGCTCGGGGCCGTAGCTGTGGTCGTACAGGCGAAAGGTGGGCGGATGGGGCGCATTGCCATGGGCCAACTGCCAGGCGTCCTGCAGGCGCTGCTCGCTGCCGCCCGGCAGCGTGAAGGGCTGCAGCAGGGCGGCATAGGCCGGATCGGTGGGCACCATGTTGAAGTCGCCGCACAGGATGGCCTCGCCGGTGTGCGGCTTGGGCTGGAAGGGCGTGCCGATGTCGTCAGGCTGCGGCGGCGCTGCGGCCATGGCGCAGGCTTCCAGGTGCAGCGCGCGCAGCGCCTGGGCCTGGGCCATGCGCTGGCCGGCGGAGTAGTACTCCAGGTGCGTGGTCATCACCCGCAGCGGGCCGAAGCCGGCGCTGGCCACGGTCAGGCAGGTGCACATGCGCGGCATGCTGGTAGCGGCCGGGTCCGGCGGCCAGGGCAGCGGGTGGTGCTGCACGCGCGCCACCGGCAGGCGGGTGGCGATCAGGTTGCCAAAGCGCATGCGCCGGCCCTGGGCATCGAACTCCTCGACCGCCGCGCCGTAGAAGATCTGGAAGCCCGGCAGCTGCGCCTGCAGTTGTGCCGGCTGGTCGCCCGGCGCGCCGGGCATGGCGTCGAAGCCGGCGGCAATTTCCTGCAGGCACAGCACGTCGAAGTCGGCCATGGCGCGCGCGCCTTCGACGATGCGCTGCGGGCTGACGACGCCATCGAGGCCGCGGCACCACTGGGTGTTCCAAGTCAGGAGTTTCATCTGCGAACCCTCTTGTGCCAATGGATTGTCTCGCCGCACTGCCCGCAATGCGCTACGCTTGCTGCGACGCTTCTTGCATGGGAGCAGTTAGCCACGGACGGCGTGACATCCCGTTGCAAATGAAGGTCAGTACTTTTCCTGAGACAGCGGAGTCATTGAATATGGCTACAGTGGATCAGCCCACAAAGGGCTACGCACACACAAAGGATCAATCATGAGCAAGAAAGTCGCATACGTCACCGGAGGCATGGGAGGCATCGGTACGGCCATCTGCCAGCGCCTGTTCAAGGACGGGTTCACCGTCATCGCGGGGTGCGGGCCGACCCGCGACTACGCCAAATGGCTGGGCGAGCAGAAGGCCGAGGGCTTCGACTTCCATGCGTCCGTCGGCAATGTCGGGGACTGGCAGTCCACCGTCGATGCCTTTGCCAAGTCCAAGGCCGAGCACGGCACCATCGACGTGCTGGTGAACAACGCGGGCATCACGCGCGACCGCATGTTCGTGAAGATGACGCCGGAAGACTGGAGCGCGGTGATCGAGACCAACCTCAACAGCATGTTCAACGTCACCAAGCAGGTGGTTGGCGACATGGTGGAAAAGGGCTGGGGCCGAATCGTCAACATCAGCTCGGTCAACGGGGCGAAGGGCCAGGCCGGCCAGACC
>DATILH010000153.1:0-10932 GCA_035476655.1 Variovorax sp. | reverse complement strand
GCCCTCGTGCACCATGCTCGCGTGCAGCCCGCAGTTGAAGACGAATATCTCACCCTGGATCGGCCGCTTCAGTGGCACCGCCACCCCGTAGAACAGCGGCTGCCGTTCGGCCAGGTTGACGCAGTAGCCCCGTGTGCGCAGGTCGCGCACCGCATCGTCGACGCGGGCGCGCATGGCGACGTAGGCCTTCGGCTCCCTGACCCGAAGCTGGTTCAGCGCGGCCTGGCGCTCGCTCGCGCTCACGCCCGCCAGCCAGGCGCGGCCCATGCTGCTGGACATGATCGGCAGCAGCACGCCGATGTCGGAATGCGGCGTCAGGCTTTCGACGCCTCGGCAGGTCTCGATGTTGACCATGTGCAGCCGGTCGCGCATGCCCAGCGAGGCCGCGCCCTTGAAGCGATCGGCCAGCGCCTGCATGAGCGGCCGCGCCTGCTGCCGCAACTGCAGGCTCGCCAACAGCGGATGGCGCAGCGAGAGCACTGGCGTGCCGAGACGGTACTCGCGGCCATAAGGCGCATGCGTCATGTAGCCCAGCTGGCACAGCGTGTAGGTCAGGCGTGCGATGGTGGAGCGGTCCAGCCCGGTGCGCTCGATGAAGTCCTGCGTGCGCAACGCACGCTCGCCGCTGCGAAAGCACAAGAGCAGGTCGAGTCCGCGCGCCAGGGTGTTGGCGAACTGGCGGTCGACGGCGAGCCTTTCGTCAGTCATGCGCCGCCCAGCTCTTGCGCCAGTTGCACCACCGATGCGCCGATGGCTTCCTGCGCACCGCTGGCGGCCGGCGCGGCGCAACCGAGTACCACGCCGCCGCCGGCACGCGAGCCGGCCAGCGCCGCCGCCACCGCCACCTGGCCCTGCGCCAGCAGTTCCTCCGACACGCAATAGCCGCTCTTGCCCATGCGCAGCCGCTCCTGCTTCACCGCCTCCCAGTGGCGTTCGAAATCCTTGGGCTCGGCGCGCTTGACGGCACGCAGCACCTCCTCGCGCTCGAAGCGCTGCGCGCCGGCCAGCCAGGCGCGGCCGATGGCGCTGCCCACCATCGACAGGCTGGCGCCGATGTCCAGCCCGATACCGGTATGCGGGTCGGCGCGGCAGCTCTCGATCAGCACCATGCGATGGCGGTCGCGCATGCCCAGGAAAACAGCGCCATGCGCCTGGCGCGCCAGCGCCTGCATGACGGGGCGGGCGCGCTGGCGGATCTCCAGGCTCAACAGCAGCGGGTAGCCGACGGCCACCGCGGTGGCGCCCAGACGGTACTTGCGGCTGTCCGGGTCCCGCTTGAGAAAACCCAGCTCGCACAGGGTGTAGGTGAGGCGCGAAACCGCCGAGCGCGACAGGCCGCAGCGGCGCACCAGCTCGGCGTTGCCCAGCAGCGGCGACACGGCGTCGAAGCAGCGCAGCAGGTTCAGCCCATGCTCCAGCGAGCTCGCAAACTGATAGTCCCGTGCTTTCGTCGCTGCCTCCGTGCTTCAGAAGTTGGTGGCGTCGCGCGCAATGCCGGCGCGTTCGATCACCTTGGCCCATTTCGCCACCTGCGCATCGGTGAAGGCGCGCAGCTCGTCGGGGCTGCTGGCCTGCGCGACGCCACCCATTTCGGCAAAACGCTTCCTGAAGGCATCCGAGCCGATGACCTTGGCGAAGGCGCGGTTCAGGCGCGCTGTTTCGGCGGCCGGCAGGCCATTGGGCGCATAGATCGCGAACCAGCCTAGCGATTCGACCGGCACGCCCTGCTCAGCCAGGGTCGGCACATCGGGCAGATCAGCCATGCGCTTGGGGCCGGCCACGCCGACCAGGCGCAGCTTCTTGCCCTGCACCAGCGAGGCGGAGGAGCTGTAGTCGACGAACATGGTGTCGACCTGGCCGCCGGCCAGGTCGATCAGCGCGGGGCCGGTGCCCTTGTAGGGCACATGCAGCATCTTGGTCTGGGTCTCCAGTTGCATCAGTTCGGCCGCCAGGCGGTGCGCCGAGCCGTCGCCCAGGGAAGCGAAGCTCACAACCCCGGGCTTGGCCTTGGCCAGCTTGACCACGTCCTGCGCGTTCTGCGCAGGCAGGTCGCTGCGCACGGTGAGGATCAGCGGCAAGGTGCCGACCAGAGAGATGGGCGTGAAGTCCTTCTTCACGTCGTAGGGCAGCTTCTCGTAGTAAGCCGGTGCTGTGCCGAAGGTGGAGCCGATGCCCAGCACCACCGTGTTGCCGTCCGGCGCGGCCTTGCCCACCTGCGTGGTGCCGACGATGCCGCCGGCGCCGGCCCTGTTCTCGACGATGACCTTGTGGCCCAGCTCGGCCTCGAGCGCGACCTGCATGGTGCGCGCGACCACGTCGCCGCCGCCACCGGCCGGGAAAGGCACGACGTACTTGAGGATGCGCTCGGACTGCGCAAGAGCAGGCGCCTGCTCCAGCACGGCCAGGGCCAGGGCCAGTGCGGTGCTCATTTGTCGGATCAACGAACGGCTCATGGATCCCTCCTGATGAATCGGAGTTCCTTTATGTGGACACATCTTCGATTCGACACCATCCGAGCCCCATTCGCGACGGTTTGTGCACATATCAAAACACTCGCTACTCCCCGCGCTTCGCGCTCTCCAGAATGCGACGAACTGGCAATGGAGACAAGCACATGGGCGTGCGGGAACTGCTGAACCTCGAAGGACGCACCGCCCTCATCACCGGCGCCTCGGGCGGGCTGGGCCTGCAGATGGCGCGGGCCCTGGGCGAGATGGGCGCGCGGTGTGCAGTGCGACCTTCGCCAGACCGACACGATCGCCGGCGCGGTGAGCGAAGTGGCCGGCCAGGGCGTGATCGACATCCTCATCAACAACGCGCCGGCGCCCGCTCGCTGGCGGGCGAATGGGGGCAGCACAACATCACCGTCAACTGCCTGGCGTCGGGCTACATCCCGACGCGCATGTCGCAGCACACGCTGGACACCTGGGGCGAGGAACACCTGCGCAAGCAGGTGCCGCTGCACCGCATCGCCAGCCCGGAAGACCTGAGCGGCATCGCCGTGCTGCTGGCTTCCGAGGCTTCGCGCCACCTCACCGGCCAGACCATCGCGGTGGATGGCGGCATCACCGTGATCTGAAGGAAGGTCTGCCATGCAAGCACAAGCTAGGCAATTCGCCATCCCGCCGGCGCTGGAACTCGGGCCGCTGCGCGACTACCTGGCGCGCGAACTGGGCAGCAGCGGCGGCCAGTCGCTGCTGGTCCTCGAGCAGTTCAGCGGCGGCCAGTCCAACCCGACCTACCGCCTGGAATGGGGCGGCAAGACCTGCGTGCTGCGCAAGAAGCCGGCCGGCCCGCTGCTGCCTTCGGCCCATGCGGTGGAGCGCGAGTTTCGCGTGATTCGGGCGCTGCGTGACAGCGAAGTGCCGGTGCCCCAGGTGCTGGCCCTGTGCCAGGACGCGGAGGTGATCGGCACGCCCTTCTACCTGATGGAGTTCGTCGAGGGCCGCGTGTTCTGGGACCCGTCGCTGCCCGAGCTTTCAGCCCCCGAGCGCAAGGCGATCTACGACGAGATGCTGGGCGTGATCGCCGCGCTGCACCGGATCGACCCGGTGGCCGCCGGCCTGGAAGACTTCGGCAAGCCCGGCAACTACTTCGCGCGCCAGTTCGCCCGCTGGACGAGTCAGTACCGCGCCTCGCAAACCGAGCCGCTGGCCTACATGGAGGCGCTGATCGAGGCTCTGCCGGGACGCCTTCCGAATTCTGGCGAGACGCGGCTGGTGCATGCCGACTATCGCCTCGACAACCTGATCTTCCACCCCACACGGCCGCACATCGTGGCGGTGATCGACTGGGAGCTGTCCACGCTGGGCGATCCGCTGGCCGACCTGGCGGCCCACTGCGCGGCCTGGCACTTGCCGCGCCGCTACAGGGGCCTGGCCGATGTGCCCCTGGCCGGCACCGGCCTGCCGAGCGAGGACAGCTACCGGCAGCGCTACTGCGCCCTGACCGGCCGCGATCGCATCGAGGACTGGCCGGCCCTGGTGGCCTTCGCCCTGTTTCGCAAGGCCGCCATCAACCAGGGAATCGTCAAGCGCGCACAGCAGGGCAATGCCAGTTCGGCCAAGGCACTGGACATCGGGCGCGTGCGGCACATCGCCTCGGTGGCGCGCACACTGCTTGAGCAAGCACGCGCTTTCAAGGACTGAGCATGGACCGGTGCCTGGGCGGCTCAGGCCAGCAGCGCGTTCACCCGGCGCACATAGGCGGCAGGGTCGGCGGGCAGGCCACCTTCGGCCAGCAGCGCCTGGTCGAACAGGATGTGGGCCAGGTCCTCGAAGTGGGCCGAGCCGTCCAGCTTCTTCACCAGCGGATGCTCGGCGTTCACCTCCAGCACCGGCTTCGTTTCCGGCACCGGCTGGCCGGCCTGCTTGAGCATGCGGGCGAGTTGGGTGCTCATGCCGCCGTCCTGCACCACCAGGCAGGCGGGTGAATCGACCAGGCGCGTGGTGACGCGCACGTCTTGCGCCTTGTCCTTGAGCGCTTCCTTGAGCTTGTCCAGCACCGGCTTGAAGGACTCTGCGGCCTCTTCTGCCGCCTTCTTCTCGGCTTCGTCCTGCAACTTGCCGAGATCGACCGAGCCCTTGGCCACGCTTTGCAGCGGGGTGCCGTCGAACTCGTGCAGATGGCTCAGGGCCCATTCGTCCACCCGGTCCGTCATCAGCAGCACCTCGATGCCCTTCTTGCGGAAGATCTCGAGCTGCGGGCTGTTCCTGGCGGCGGCCAGGGTGTCGGCGGTGATGTAGTAGATGGCCTCCTGGCCTTCCTTCATGCGTGCCTTGTAGTCGGCCAGGCTCACGCTGACGGTGTCGGTGGTGCTGGAGGCAAAGCGCAGCAGCTTGGCGATGCGCTCGCGGTTGGCGAAGTCCTCGCCGAGGCCTTCTTTCAGAACTGCGCCGAACTCGCCGTAAAACTTGCCGAATTTGGCCTTTTCGTCATCGTTCTCGCCTTCCTTCTCCTGCCGCGCCAAGTCTTCCAGCATCGAGAGCACGCGCTTGGTGCTGCCTTCGCGGATCGCCTTCACGTCGCGGCTTTCCTGCAGCAGCTCGCGGCTCACGTTGAGCGGCAGGTCGGCCGAGTCGATCACGCCCTTGACGAAGCGCAGGTAGCTGGGCAGCAGCGCCTCGGCGTCGTCCATGATGAAGACGCGCTTGACGTAGAGCTTGACGCCGGAGGCGCGCTCGCGGTTCCACAGGTCCATCGGCGCCTTCGACGGGATGAACAGCAGCTGGGTGTACTCGGTGCTGCCTTCCACCCGGTTGTGGCTCCAGGCCAACGGCGCCTCGAAGTCGTGGCTCACCGTCTTGTAGAACTCCGTGTACTGCTCGGCCGTGATGTCCTTCTTGGGGCGGGTCCACAGGGCGCTGGCCTTGTTGACGGCTTCCCAGTCGCCGGACTTGACCATCGCGCCGGGCTGGTCGTTCTCGCCTTCCTTCCACTCTTCCTTCTCCATCAGGATGGGCAGGGAGATGTGGTCGGAGTATTTGCCGATCACTGACTTGAGCTTCCAGGCGTTGAGCCACTCCTGCGCGTCTTCACGCAGATGCAGGACCACGCTGGTGCCGCGTGCGGGCAATTCGATGTTCTCGACCTCGAAGTCGCCGGCGCCAGTGCTGACCCAGCGCACGCCCGCATCCTTGGGCAGGCCGGCGCGGCGCGATTCCACCGTGATCTTGTCGGCCACGATGAAGCCCGAATAGAAGCCCACGCCGAACTGGCCGATGAGTTGGGCGTCCGCCTTCTGGTCGCCCGAGAGGCGGTTCATGAACTCCTTGGTGCCGCTCTTGGCAATCGTGCCCAGGTGCTCAATGGCCTCCTGGCGCGACATGCCGATGCCGTTGTCGCGAATGGTAAGCGTGCGCTCGCCTTCGTCGAAAGACACGTGGACCGAGAGGTCCGGTTGATCTTCGTACAGGCCGCTGTCGTTGATGGCCTCGAAGCGCAGCTTGTCGCAAGCATCGGACGCATTCGAGATCAGCTCGCGCAGGAAGATTTCCTTGTTCGAGTAGAGCGAGTGCGTGACGAGGTGCAGAAGCTGGGCGACTTCGGCCTGGAAGGGGAGTTTGCTGGTGGGGTTGGTCATTTCTTGAAAACGCTATATCCGACTCATTCATGTGGTCTCTTTTTGGAGCGACCCGCGCTGCCATCTGGTGGCAGTTGCGACATTTTCAACGTTTCGGAAAGCGGGCCCGTTTCGGGCTGCCAAAGAATTCACAGTCATTAACGGGGCCAAAAAATGCCCCTGTGCGCTATTTAACGTTCGTGTCTCGTTTTGCGGGCAAATACCTAGAAGTGGGTAGGAAGCTTCCTACACTCCGTTCCGCTTTGTGATCTTTTGTATCCACTCTTCAACCAAAACGTCCCGGAAAACACCATGAACAAGATTCTTCTCGTTTCCGCCATCGCTGGCCTGACCTTCGCTTCTGTTGCAGCCAACGCCTTGGAGGCAACGACGAACTTTCAGGTGACGTTGACCGTCCGCAAGGCCTGCAGCGTGTCCGCCACCAATCTGGCCTTCGCGCCGACCGATCCGGGCGCCACCGCGACCCCCGTCAGCGCCAACATCGTCGTGACCTGCTCCAAGAACACGCCCTACAGCGTCGGCTTGCTGCCCGGCAACAGCAATGCAAACGGAGCCGGCACAATGGCAGGCACGGGAGCCAACACGGAAACCATTGACTATGTGCTCCGCTCCGGCAGCTCCACTGGCACCGCATGGGGCAACACGATCGGCACAAATGTGGTGAGCGGCATGAGCCCGACTGGCGTTGCGGTCACGCACCCGGTCTTTGGCACAGCCACCGTGGGCAACGTGCTTCCGGACAGCTACTCGGATACCGTCAAGGTGACGGTGACCTACTAAAGCAGCAAAAGCAAGGATCAGCGATGCGCCTCAGACCGTATGTCCCCTTCGCCCTCGCGTGGATGTTCCACGCCTTGGCAGGCGCCAGCGGTCTGCAGGTCGCACCGACCTCGCTCACCTTGCAAAGCACCCAGAACGCAGACGGCCTGTGGCTCAGCAACACCGGCGATGGGCCGGTCACCGCGCAGGTGCGCGTCTATCGCTGGACACAGCAAAACGGCGAAGACCAGGAAGTGGCCTCGCGGGAAGTGCTGGTCAGCCCGCCGATGATCCAGCTCGCCGCCGCAGACCGGCAATTGATCCGCGTGATTCGCACCGGACCGCCTCCCGCCAATGCAGAGGAGGCGTACCGGGTCGTGATCGATGAACTGCCGTTGCCCACGACCGACGGCAAGAAGGGCGTGCAGTTCGTGCTGCGCTATTCGGTACCCGTCTTCATGGCACCGGCAGGCGCAGCCGGCGTGCCGCAGCTGAGCTGGAAAGTGAAACGCGAGGGCCAACGTTCCGTTTTCGAAGTGAGCAACAGCGGCAGCATCCACGCCCAGTTGGCAGAACTTCACTTCTCCGACAGCCGCGGCAAGCGCACCGAGGTTCACCCGGGGCTCCTCGGCTACGTACTGCCTGGCGCGCAGATGCGCTGGACGGTCAAGACCCCACCGGCAACCTTCGCCAATGGGGGCACCCTGGAAACCTTGATCAATGGCAGCGCGACGCAGCAGAACCTTCCGCCGATCGAGCCCGCGCGCTGACCACATCCTCCCCTTCCTGCTGTTCGCTCTGGCCTCCCACTCCCATCATGCGGCGGCCGGGCCGGACTCTGCCTCGGGACCGGTCATGCTGGCGCAAGCCGACGTGCGGCAGCTCGCGGGGCCACGCGGCACCGAGTTGATCCTCGATCTGACGCTCAACGGAAATCCCAAGGGCCTGGTGCCGTTCGGCCTGCGCGATGGCGAACTGTGGGCAAGCGCCACCACCTTGCGCGAACTGGGCTTCACATTGTCGCCAGACGCCAGCGATCCGGTGCGCCTGAACAGCCTGCGCGGCGTGGACGTGCGTTACAGCGCGCAACGCCAGACGGTGGAGATCACGGCCGGGCCCGACGTGCTTCACCAGGAGCGCACCGTGATCAACACCAATGAAATGCCGAGGCCGGAGGCCAACGCTTCTCCCGGCCTGCTGCTGAACTACGACCTCTACGGGACGCAGGGCACCCGGAACACCTCGAGCCTGAACGCATTCACCGAGCTGCGCGCCTTCAGTGGCAAGCAGGTGTTCAGCACGACCTTTCTCACCCAAGGCTCCAACACCCAGGATGAGGCCTGGGCGCAACACTCGGTGCGGCTGGACACGACCTGGAGCCGCTCCTTCCCGGACGAGATGGTGACGCTGCGCGTCGGAGACACCAACACCGCTGCGCTGGCGTGGTCGCGCTCCACGCTCATCGGCGGCGTGCAGTTGTCGCGCAACTTCGCCCTGCAGCCTTACCGCACCACCACGCCCATCCCCGCCTTCCTCGGTTCGGCCGCCCTGCCCTCGCAGGTCGAGGTTTACGTGAACGGCATGAAGCAATACGCCGGACAGGTGCCGTCCGGCCCCTTCCAGCTCAATACCGTGCCCGGCATCAGCGGTGCAGGCAACGCTCAAGTGGTGCTGACGGACGCCTTTGGCCGCTCCACCACCCTCGATTACTCGCTCTACGACGTGCAGCAGCGCATGCTGCAGCAGGGCTTGTCCGACTGGTCGGTCGATGTGGGCGCGGTGCGCCAGGCCTACGGACTCAAATCCTTCGAATACGGCAGTGACCCGGCGGCGAGCGGCACCTGGCGCTATGGGGTGACGAATGGCCTGACGGTGGAAACCCACGCTGAAAGCACCCGCGGTCTGGTCACGGCTGGCGGCGGCGCCGTCTTCCTCGTCGGCGCTCAGGGGGGGGTTGCCACGGCGGCCGCCGCAGGCAGCAGCTTCGAGGGCAGCCAGGGCTCGCTCCTGAATCTGGGCTACTCCTGGCGCAACAACCGATTCAACTTCGCGCTGGAAGGCACGCGCACCTACGACAACTACCGCGATGTGGCGTCGCTCAACGGTGCGCCGGTTCCCGAGCGCAGCGGCCGGGCCTCGGTCGGCTACGGCACCGAGTTGCTTGGCAGCTTCGGTCTCAGCTACCTGTATCTGCGCTACCCCACCGAGCAAGCCAACCGCTTCGTGACCGCCTACTGGTCGCGCTCGATCGGCTCAGGCGGCTCGATCAATCTGAGCGCGAACCACGATCTGAACGACCGCCGCAACAACAGCGTCTACTTCGGCATCAGCTGGTATCTGGACCGCGACGTGTCGACCAGCGCCGGCGTACAGCGCGACAGCCAGCGCACGATCTTCACCGCCGATGCCCAGCGCCCCGCGCCTACCGAAGGGGGATGGGGCTGGCGAGCCGCCACGCAGTACGGCGACGACGACATCAATGGCGGCGCCGCCGAGCTGACCTATCTGGGCCGCTATGGTCGTGTGCTGGCAGGCGTCAACGCGCTGGGCAGCAGCCGCTACGCCTATGCGGGCGCCAATGGCTCGCTGGTGTTCATGGGCGGCAAGCCCTTTGCTGCCCGCCAGATCTACGATGGCTTCGCCGTCGTGTCGACCGAAGGCATGCCCGGCGTGCCGGTCCAGCTCGAGAACCGGATGGTGGGCACCACCGATGCCAACGGCATGCTGCTGGTGACGCCGCTCAACGCCTATCAGTCGAACAACCTGTCCATCGACCCCATGGACCTGCCGGCCGATGTCCGCATCGAGCGCGTCAAGTCCTTCGCCACGCCGACCGACCGCGCCGGCACGCTGGTGACATTCGGGGTGAAGCCTGTTCGCGCGGCGGCCATCATCCTTGTCGACGAAGCAGGCCAGGTGTTGCCCGTGGGATCCACCGTGCGCGCCAATGGGCAGAGCACCACGGCGCTCGTGGGCTTCGATGGCGCGGCCTACCTGGATACGCTCGAGGACCACAACACGCTCGACGTGCTCACGCCCGCCGGGCGCTGCACGACCCGCTTCGACTTCCGCAAGGAAGGCAGCGGCATCCCGCAGATCGGACCGCTGCGCTGCGCCAAGGAGAACGCCAGATGACTCTCTTTCACCGTTGGAGCCGACCGATCCTGGGCCTGCTGGTGTGCGCGGCAATCTTTGCATGGCCCGCGCGCGAAGCCAGCGCAGCCACCAGTTGCACCGCGACGATGTCGCCCCTGAACTTCGGCAGCGTCGATCTGGTCGCTGGTGGCACCTTCGAGACCAGCGCCACGCTCGACTACACATGCACGAACAATGACAACGACGTTGCCTATACGCGCGTGTGCTTCAACCTCGGGAACGGCTCCGCCAGTCAGGCGGCGCAGCCGGGAGGCGCTTTCGACCCGCGCCTGCTCAGCTTCGGCAGCAACCTGATGCAAGTGCGCTTCTATCAGGCTGGCACGGCCTTGATCTGGGGATCGACATCCCAGGTCGTCTCCAATGCCTATGACGTGAGGGTCGGACCGATCCCGAGGCGGTCAGGCGGCAGCAACGGCGTTGTCACCGGCCAGTACACCCTGCGCGGCGTGATCTCGAGCGGCCAGGCATCCCTGCCTGCGGGCACCTACACAAGCAGCTTCACCGGCAATCACACCAATGTGCGATCGACGCCCGCGGCCACCAACGCTGGCAACGTACCAGACGACTGCGCGGCCGCCACGCAAGGGTCGGATGATTTCGGCTTCAATGTGACGGCAACCGTCATGAACAGTTGCCAAGTGACGGCCAACACGCTGAACTTCGGTGCGGTCGACGGCATCGCTTCTGCAACCGCCATCAACGCGCAAAGCACGATCAACATTACCTGCTCCAGCCAGACACCCTACAAGGTCATGCTGCTGCCGCTGAACAACAACAGCAGCACGGGTGCCGGCTTGATGAAGGGCGACACCTCTGGCAACACCGACACGGTGCCATACCAGCTCTATCGCAACTCCGGACGCACCCAGGTGTGGGGCAACGTCGTGGACACCAACAACACCACCGGCACGGGCAATGGCGCGGCCCAGCAAATG
>DATILH010000152.1:0-2101 GCA_035476655.1 Variovorax sp. | reverse complement strand
ACGACGCCCGCCTGGCCTATCTGCTGCGCGACTATGCCTACCTGGGCGACAACCCCGAGGCGCTGGCCGAGCTGCTGGGCAAGCTCAAGGAACTGCAGGGCAAGGAGATCGTGACGCGCTGGCAGCAATGGGCGGGCGCCGTCGAACTGGAACCCCTGTTCGCCGAGCTGATGACGCTGCACTACGACCCGCACTACCAGCGGTCGCAGGAGCGCCACTTCCAGTTCTGGGCGACGCGGCAGAAGGTGCCGGCAAGCGATCTGAGCGAGCCGGCCATCGCCGATCTCGCCCGCCGGGTGCGCGCGTTGGGCTGACCTACTCGATGGTCGCGCCCGAGGCCTGCACGATGCCCTTCCACTTCTGGTAGTCGGTCTTCAGGAGCGTTTCGAACTGCTCTGGCGTCATCGCCTGCGGCTCTGCGCCTTGCGCGTGGATGGCCTCCTTCATCTCGGCCGTGGCCAGCAGCTTGTTCACCTCGGCATTGACCTTGGCCACCACGTCCTTGGGCGTGCCGGCGGGCATGAACAGGCCATACCAGGTGCTGACGTCGAAGTCCTTGTAGCCCAGTTCGGCCACCGTCGGCACATCGGTCAGCGAAGTGCTGCGCCTGGCGGAGGTCACGGCCAGCGGGCGCAGCTTGCCGGCCTTGATCTGGCCCATGGCCGAGGGCAGCGAAGACACCATCAGGTCCACGTTGCCGGCCAGCACGTCCATCATGGCGGCGTTGGAGCCCTTGTAGGGCACGTGCCGGATCTTGATGTTGGCCGCGCTCTTGAAGATCTCGCCGGCCAGGTGGATGGTGGTGCCGTTGCCGGGCGAGCCGAAGGTGACCTCGTCGGGCTTGGCGCGCGCGGCATCCACCACGTCCTTGAGCGTCTTGAAGCGCGACTCGGTACGGGTGACGATCACCACCGGCGTGTAGGCCACATGCGCCACCGCCGTCAGGTCCTTGGTCGGGTCGTAGCTCAGGTTCTTGTAGAGCCAGGGCGCGACGACCATGTTGTCCTTCTGGCCCATCACCATGTCGTAGCCGGTGGGCGCGGCGCGCGCCGCCTCGGCGATGCCGATGGTGCCGCCGGCGCCGGCGCGGTTGTCGGGAACCACCGTCCACTTGACGCTTTCGGTGAGCCGGGTCGCGACCAGGCGCGACAGGATGTCGGTGCCGCCGCCGGGCGGGAAGGGCACGATCAGCCGCACCGGCTTGGTCGGGTAGCTGGCTTGTGCGTGGGCGGGGGCGAAGCTGAAGGCCAGCGCGAGGCCGGCGGCGGAAAGCAGCAATCTGCGGGTGGTCATCGGGGAGTCTCCTGTCGGGGGTGAGGGCGCGGCGTCCTTCGGATGGCAATGTCCCGAGGCGCGGCACAAGTGCCGCAGTGTGCGGCACGCAAGCTGGTGCCGTCGTCTCGATTCGCGATTGCTCCCCTGGCCGATCGCGATGCTGGGTTAGCCTCGCGCCCTATGGATTCCATGATCGCCGCCTCCGCCCGTGCCCTGGCCACCGGCGATGCGCTCGGTGCCCTCAAGCGCATCGCGCTGCGCGAGGACCCGCCGGCGCTGGCCTTGCGCGGCATCGCCATGGCCCAGTTGGGCGAGCATCCGCGGGCGCGCGAGTTGCTGCGCCGCGCAGCGCGTGGCTTCGGCGCCCACGAGGAGCTGGCGCGGGCGCGCTGCCTGGTGGCCGAGGCCGAGGTGGCGCTGGCCACGCGCGACCTGGGTGGCTCGCCGCGCACACTGACGGCGGCGGCAGCCACGCTGGATGCGCACGGCGACCGTGCCAACGCGCTGCAGGCGCGGCTCATTGCGGCGCGCCGACTCCTGCTGCTGGGCCGCCTCGACGAAGCCCGGGCCGCACTGACAGGTCTCGATACGCGCGGCCTGCCAGCGTCAATGGCGGCGGTGGCCGAGTTGAGCGCGGCCGAACTGGCACTGCGCTCGCTGCACACGGGTGCAGCGCGCTCGGCGCTCGTTCGCGCGCAGGCGGCGGCCGATCGTTCCGGCGTGCCTGCCCTGCTGGCCGAGGTGGCGGAGGCGCGGGCTGCGCTCAATCGTCCTGCCGCCCGCCGCCTCCTGGCCGATGGCGAGCAGCCGCTGCGCCTCGAAGAGG
>DATILH010000151.1:0-18811 GCA_035476655.1 Variovorax sp. | reverse complement strand
AATCTTGCTACGCTCTTCCATGGTCGGTCTCCTTGTTGCTGACGGCGAAAGTCACAGCATGTAGCCCTACACGCCGAGCGTGCAATCTACGATGTTGGAGACCGGCCACCTACCCTATTGGTGGCGACCATCATGTCTAGCATCGCGCTGCGGCGCGCCATGTGCTCAGCCGATTTCATTTGCCCATCCAGATGCCGGAGCGCCCCGCCTTGAAGCCAGTCATCCTCACCACCCTCGCCACCCTCCTCGCGCTGGCACCCGGCGCCATCTGGCAGTTCGCCGCCGCCCAGGGCGCCAGGGCAAGCTCAGCGGTCGAGCTGGCGCAAAAGGCCGAGAGCCTGAAGCCGGGCGAATGGGTCTGGGCGCCGGAGGTCTCGCGCAGCGGGCCGGTGACGGTCTACGTGGATCTCACGCGCCAACTGGCCTCCATCTATCGCAACGGCGTGCGCATCGGCGTCACCACGGTGTCTACCGGCAAGCCGGGCCACGAGACGCCCAGCGGCGTGTTCGTGATCCTGCAGAAGGACGCCAAACATCGCTCGAGCAAGTACAACAGCGCCCCCATGCCCTTCCAGGAGCGGCTCACCTGGGACGGCGTCGCGCTGCACGCGGGCGGCCTGCCGGGCTATCCGGAAAGCCACGGCTGCATCCACCTGCCCTATGAATTCGCGCGGCTGCTGTTCGGTACCACCGAGATGCATGGCACCGTGGTCGTGGCGGGGCGCGCCGGTGCCCAGGTGCGCCTGGTGCCCGCCGGCGTGCTGGCACCTGTCGACACCCAGGGCGGCAGCGCGTCGCATGCGCCGCTGGCAGAGGGCGAGGAGTGGCGCTGGACGCCCGAGCTGTCGCCCGATGGCCCGATCTCGGTGATTCTTTCCAGGGCCGACCAGCGCGCGGTGGTGCTGCGCAACGGCGTCGAGATCGGCCGTGCGCGCATCTCGCTGCCGGCCGGCGACTTCGCCACCCACGCCCTGACCTTGACTAAGGACGCCCAGGGCAAGCCGCAGTGGATCTACACCGGTGTGCCCGGCCACGCAGGCGAAGCCGGCCAGTCGCTGGACAGCACGGTGCTGGAGCGCGTGCGCTTGCCCAAGCCCTTCCACGACGCTGTGCTCGCGGCCATGCAGCCTGGCGCCACGGTGCTGGTGACTCAGGCGCCGGTGAACACTGAAACTACCGGCGCGCAGATGGCGCTGTTCAGCGACGCGATGGCAGCCTCGCGCTGAGCCGCCGTGCCCGGCCTACTGCACCGAGATCTTCGCTAGCTGCGCGCCTCGCGCCGCGCCCCCGCCGGCCACCGAAGTGCCCGGCCCGCGCTCGCTCAGCACCGGCACCGGTCGGCCATCCTGCGCGCGAAAGTTCGTCAGCAGGCTGACGATGCGGGCCTGGGTCAACAGCGGCAGCGGCGCGAAGCCGGTGCCGGCCACGGCCTTGTCGCCCAGCAGGAAGGATCGATAGAAGAAGTTGAGCGTGCGGCCGGCCCGCTCCACCGAGGCCGGCTGCCGCGGCACCAGGATGTAGGTGGCGGTGACGATCGGCCAGACGCCCGGGCCGTCGATGTCGAGCAGCGGCGCGGCCTCCAGGCTGGTCTTGAAGAGCCCGCCGGCGCGGCTGGCGGCGCTGAAGGCCTCCGTGCTCGGCAGCACCCATTCGCCGCGCTTGTTGCGCAGGCTGACCGCACTCAGCTTTTCACGCAGCACATAGTCCGAAGAGATGTAGCCGATCGCGCCTGGCGTGGCCTTCACCGCCTGCGCCAGCTTGCCCGAGCCTTCCACCGCGCTGACCGTGCCGGGCCACTTGGCGCGGCTGCCCTGCGACTCGATGGCCGCGGCCACGGCCGGCGCGCTCTGGTGGAGGTAGCGCACGAAGATTTCGGTGGTGCCGGAGCCATCGGCACGCACCACGCGCGAGATGCGGGTGTCGGGCAACGACTGTCCCGGATTCAGCGCGGCAATCGCCTTGTCGTTCCATCGCTGGATCTCGCCCGAGAAGATGGCGGCCAGCACCTCCGGGCTCAACCGCAGCGCGCCGCCAGCCAGCCCCGGCAGGTTCACCACCGGCACCACCCCGCCGACCAGGGTGGGGAACTGGAAGAGCTGGTGCTTGTCGAGTTCGGCCGTGCTCAGGGGCACGTCGGTCGCGCCGAAGTCCACCGCGCGCGAAACGATCTGCTTGACGCCGGCCGACGAGCCGCTGGGCACGTACTTCAGCGCGACGCCGGTGTCCTGCGAATACTGCTGCGCCCACTGTGCATAGACCTCGGCCGGAAAGGTTGCGCCGGTGCCGGAAACGGAGATGGTCTGAGCCAGGGCCGCGAGCGGCAGCAAGGCCAGGGAGACGAGCAGGGAGGAGAGCCTGAAGGTGGACATGGCTGGCAACAAGGTCGGGTGGGAGATGCCCTAATTGTTACCGATTTATTACAAGTGCCTGCCTCGCCCTGCTACGGCAGCCGCATCAGCGCCTGTCCCATGCGGATGCGCGTGCCGGCTTCGATGCCTTCGGCCAGGGCGAAACCCTTGGGCACGAACACGATGATGGTCGAGCCGTGCTCGAACCAGCCCATCTCCTCGCCCTTGCGATAGCGCGCGTCGACGTCGATGCGCTTGGGCCCCTGGTAGCCCAGGTGCAAGAGCACGTCCAGGCAATGCAGGCGCATGCTCGCCACCAGGATGGCTGCCACCGGCACCAATGCGATGCGATGGCCGCCGGCGCCCAGGCGCGCCTCCAGCACCGCGCGCTCGTTGCGGCAGAACAGGCGCTCGACCCGCTTGAGCGCAATCGGGTTCACGTTCCAGGTATCGCCCGAGAGGTAGCGCACCTTCTGCACCTGCAGGTCGTGCGGTGCATGGAAGCGGTGGTACATGCTGGAAGTCAGGCGCAGGGTGACGAAGCTGCCGTCGCGAAAAGGCTCCACCGCGTCGGCATCACCGAACAGCTCGGCCGCCGAGTATGGAAAGCCCTTGGCCTGGAATACCTCCACACCCGCCACCGGCCCGCAGGCGCCGACGATGGCATCGCAGGGGCTGGCCAGCACATCGTGGTCGTCATCGACCTCGCGTGCGCCGGGCTTGAGCTCGCGCGTGAAGCAGTCGTGCATGCTGGCAAAGCGCGTCTTCTTCGCCTCGCTGAGATCCAGCTCGGTGAACAGGCGCCACACGCCGACCGAGGCCTCGCGCACCAGCGGGTTCTTCAGTTTGCTGAACCAGCCCATGAAGCGGGTCAGCGCAATGCGCGGCACGCGGTTGGTGAGCAGGAAGTTGAGATCCTCCTGTTGCAGGAGGGCATCGCGCATCTGTTTGAGTGTTTTCATGAGGACGTCAAGAAGCTGGGATAGACAGGGGGAGTTCGCTCATTCCTACATATTCATGACCCAGACCCTTCTTCTTTCTTCCGTTGCTGTCGCCGTTGCGGCGCTGGCCACCGCACCACTGGCATGGCGCCGGCTCGAACTCTCGCGCGCCAAGCATCCGTCGCTCACCGGCCATTCGCGCATGGCCAAGCGGGTGGCCGCGCAGCTGCCGGGCTATGCCTACGACGCCGACCAATTCTTCGCCTCCGACGGCGCACCGGCGGCCGTGGCCGCGCAGCGGCGCGCCGGCTTCGACGCGCTGTCGCAACTGCTGCGCACCCGCCATGCGCGCTCCATCGCCGCCACGGCGCTGACCCGCCCTGCCCTGTCGGACCTGCAGTTCACCAGCAGCTACCGGGTGCCCTTCCAGTTCAGCCCCTATGTGCGCCAGCACCTGCCGGTGGGCGCCTTTGTGCAGGGCTCGGATGGCGTCACCATCGAGGACCTGGACGGCCAGCGCTTTTACGACCTGACCGGCTCCTACGGTGTCAACCTGTTCGGTGTCGACTTCTACAAGCAGTGCATTGCCGAGGGCAGCGCACTGGCCGAGCCGCTCGGCCCGGTGCTGGGCGCCTACCACCCCTGCGTCACCGAGAACGTGCAGCGCCTGCGCGCCATCTCGGGGCTCCCCGAAATCTCTTTCCACATGTCGGGCACCGAGGCGGTGATGCAGGCGGTGCGCCTGGCGCGCTACCACACGCGGCGCAGCCACCTGGTGCGCTTTTGCGGCGCCTATCACGGCTGGTGGGAAGACGTGCAGCCCGGCGTTGGCAATCCGCTCTCGCCGCACGAGACCTACACCTTGCGCGAGATGGACGAGCGCACCCTGCAGGTGCTGCGCAAGCGCAAGGACATCGCCTGCGTGCTGGTCAACCCGCTGCAGGCGCTGCATCCCAATGCCGGCGCGCCGGGCGATTCCTCGCTGGTCGACAGCAGCCGCAAGGCCGCCTTCGACCGGGCCGCCTACACCGCCTGGCTCAAGCAGTTGCGCGAGGTCTGCACCGAGCGCGGCATCGTGCTGATCCTGGACGAGATCTTCGTCGGCTTCCGGCTGGCGCCGCGCGGCGCGCAGGAGTACTTCGGCGTGCAGGCGGACATGGTCACCTACGGCAAGACGCTGGGCGGAGGCCTGCCGATTGGCGTGGTCTGCGGGCGCGCAGAACTGATGAAGCGCTACCGCGAGGAACGCCCGGCCGACATCTGCTTTGCCCGCGGCACCTTCAATGCGCATCCCTATGTGATGGGCGCGATGAACGCCTTCCTCAAGCGCATCGAGCAACCCGGGGTGCGCTGCCTCTACGAAGGCCTGGACGATCGCTGGAACGCACGCGCCCTGGCCCTCAATGCCCGGCTGCGCGAGGCCGGCGTGCCGGTTCAGGTGGCCAACCTCTCCTCGATCTGGACGGTGCTCTACACCCAGCCCGCGCGCTACAACTGGCTGCTGCAGTACTACCTGCGCGCCGAACGCCTGGCGTTGAGCTGGGTCGGCAGCGGCCGCCTGATCTTCAGCCTGAACTACACGGACGCCGACTTCGAAGCGGTGTCGCAGCGCTTCGTGGCCGCGGCCCGCGCGATGCAGGCCGACGGTTGGTGGTGGCACGACGAGGCGCTGACCAACAAGGCGATCAAGCGCGGCATCGTGCGCGAGATGCTCGCGCAACGCTGGAAGTAACGCCCCCCCCCGTGTCGGCGCACTTCGTGTCGCCGAGCACCCCCTCAAGGGGGCAACACCAGCGGCCCGGCGAAGCCGGTTCCGCGGTGTTTCCCGACTGGGACGTGCCGGTTTCAAGCGTTGCGGGCGGCGAGAGGCGCGGTGGAGCGCCTGCTGAGTGTCCTCAGGCGGCGTGGCGATTGACCCCACCCATGGGGTCGATCAGCTCGCCGCGCAGCAGGGCCAGGGGCGCACGGTAGTAGAGCTTGATGTCGTGGAAGGGGTCGGTAAGGATCTTGG
The DNA here is from genome assembly GCA_035476655.1 of Variovorax sp. Lineage (GTDB taxonomy): Bacteria > Pseudomonadota > Gammaproteobacteria > Burkholderiales > Burkholderiaceae_C > Variovorax. Next base: position 13,511 of record DATILH010000151.1, on the reverse strand, counting down.
TCATCCACGCCAGGCCGGTCTTCACGTCCTGCAAGAGAAAGAGGTGGAAGGTACGAAACAGCAGGCCACCGGCGCCCAGCACCAGCCAGGCAAAGCCGACCTGACGCACATAGCCTTCGAAGCCGGTCTCGCTGGGCAGATCCATCAGGCCGAACAGCGAGCGATCCCACCACAGAACGGCGGGCATCGCTGCCCACAGGGCCATCAGAACCACCTTGCGCTGGAGGTTGTAGCCGACCTTTATCTCTTCCTTGTGCTCGTGCGTGGCCTGGTTGACCTCGTCGTAGCCCTTGGGCTCGAAGAAGAAGTGGCCGGCCTGGCGGCTGGTCATGGAGACGCACCAGCCCACCAGCGCAGCGGCCACCGGGTCGACGAAAAGAAGCGCGTAGGCGATCACGAAGCTCACCGCGCTGACGAGGTGCAGCGACTGGTTGATGCGGCTGTGGTGGTAGTAGCGATGGTCGTCCCAGCGTTGGATCTGCAAGGTGCGAAAGAAGTCGTTCACGGGCTCTCCTGGGGTGAAACGCCACGGCGGGCTGCGCGGCGCGTGACGGCATCGTGACCAGCGCACATGAATTCTTGGTGACGGCCAAACGACCGTCATCGCTCTGTTGCAATCGCCCGTCAGCATGCGCGCCATGAGCAGCACCCTGGCCCCGATCGTCGTCGACCACATGCCGCCGGCGCGGCGCTCCCTGCGCATCGCGCTGGTCACCGAAACCTATCCACCCGAGGTGAACGGGGTGGCGCTGACCTTGGCGCGAGTGGTCGAAGGCCTGCACGCGCTACAGCACGACATTCAGCTGGTTCGGCCGCGCCAGGCCGAAGGCGACTACGCCCGCCGCGTCGAGCGCCTCGACGAGGTGCTGATGCGCGGCGTGCCCATTCCGCGCTACCCGGAAATGAAGATGGGCATGCCGGCCGCCAAGGCGCTGGGCCAGCTCTGGAGCCGGCAGCGGCCCGACCTGGTCTACATCGCGACCGAGGGGCCGCTGGGCTGGTCGGCGCTGAAGATCGCCAACAAGCTCAAGCTGCCGGTGTGCTCGGACTTCCGCACCAACTTCCATGCCTACAGCAAGCACTACGGCATCGGCTGGCTGTACCGGCCCATCATGGGCTACCTGCGCAAGTTCCATAACCGCACCGCCTTCACCATGGTGCCCAGCGAAAGCCTGCGCCAGCAGTTGCGCGGCAACGGCTTCGAGCGGCTGGTGCTGGTCACGCGCGGCGTCGATACCGAGCTGTTCAGCCCGGCCCGCCGCAGCGAGCCGCTGCGCCAATCCTGGGGCGTGTCGGCGGACACGCCGGTGGCCCTGTTCGTCGGCCGGCTGGCGGCAGAAAAGAACCTTGGCGCGCTGGCCAACGCCTACCAGGCGATGCGTCGCCAGCGCCCCGACACCAGGCTGGTGGTGGTCGGCGAAGGGCCGGCGGCCCAGCAGCTTGCCAGCGCCGTGCCCGATGCCATCTTTGCCGGCACGCGCCGCGGCGAGGAACTGGGCGCCTACTACGCCTCCTGCGACCTGTTTGTCTTCCCCAGCATGACCGAGACCTTCGGCAACGTCACGCTGGAGGCCATGGCCAGCGGCCTGGCGGTGCTGGCCTACGACCATGCCAGCGCCGGCCAGATGATCCGAAGCGGCGGGAACGGGCTCTTGGCGCCCCTGGCCGACGAAGAGGAATTCGTGCGCCTGGCCCGGCAGCTGGTGGCCGACCCGGCGCACGCCCGGCAGATGGGCCTGGCCGCACGCCAGAGCGCCGGAGAGGCGGGCTGGGAACGCATCGTGGCGCAGGTGGAGGAAGTACTTTTCGCCACCCTGGCCAGCGGCGCGCCGGCACGGCCGGCCGATGCGCGCAGCCAGCCAATGGCCGGCGTGGCCTGAAGGCCACCTTCGCTCAGCGCAGCGTGGTCAGCTGGCTGTCCTGGCTGGGCCCCATGCTGCGCTGCACGCAACGCTCGCGCCACATCAGCAAGGCAATGGCGGCCGCCACCATGAGCCCGAAGCCCCACATCAGCGGCACGATGGGCACGTCCAGCGCAACCAGTGCGGCATAGCCTGCCAGCATCATCAGCACGCTCAGGTTCTCGTTGAAGCCCTGCACGGCGATCGAGCGCCCTGCGCTCAGCAAGGTGTAGCCGCGGTGCTGCAGCAGCGCATTGAGCGGCACCACCAGCACGCCCCCCACCCCGCCTACCAGCGCCAGCAGCGGCACCGCCAGCCACAGCGAATCGGTGGACGCCACCAGCGGCATGAACAGGCCCAGCATGATGCCGAAGGGCAGCACCCGCTTGGCCCGCGACAGGCGCACATGACGCCCGGCCAGGCCCGCGCCGACCACCACGCCCACCGCCACCGCGGCCTGCAGATAGGCGGCGCGCTCGAGCGACAGCCCCAGCACCTCGGTGGCCCACTTCAGCACCGCGAACTGCAAGGTCGCACCGACGCCCCAGAAGATGGTGGTGACCGCCATCGACAGCCCGCCATCGCGATCGCGCCACAAGGTGCGGCCAGCGGCGCGAAAGTCGCGGATCAGTTCCAGCAGGTGGATGCGCGTCGGCGCATAGCGCGCGCCGCTGTCGGGCACCAAGGCGTTGAGCAAGGCAGCCAGCAGATAGGCGGTCAGCAAGGCCACCATCGACAACGACAGCGTGCTGGCGGCGCCCTCCAGATGCTGGGACAAGGCCTCCTGCAGCGCCATGGTGGCCGTCGACAGGCGCAGCACATCGGCCACCAGCAGCCCGCCCAGCACCGTGCCCAGCAGCACCGCGCAGACCACCGACACCTCCAGCCAGCCGTTGGCCGCCACCAATTGGCGCGGCCCCACCATCTCGGTGACCAGGCCGTACTTGGCCGGCGCGTACGCGGCGGCGCCGAAGCCCACCACCGCGAAAGCCACCAGCGGATTGACGCCCGCGATCAGCATGCCCACGCCCAGCAGCTTGACCAGGTTCATCAAGGTCATCAGGCGCGCCTTGGGCATCGCATCGGCCAGCGGCCCGACGGCCGGCGCCAGCAGCACATAGGACAGCGTGAAGGCGAACTTGAGCAGCGGCGCCCACCACCCCGGAACGCCGCGCTCGTGGAGCAAGGCGATGGCAACGATCAGGAGTGCGTTATCGGCCAGGGATGAGATCGCCTGGCCGGCGATGAGCAGGTAGAAGCCGGCCGGCATCAGTGTGCCGGCGCCATGTTTTCATGCATGGACGGCGATGCTCGCAAGGCGCTGTGACGCCTGCGTGACTCTCAATGTCTATGTGCTGCTGGCGGAAGCGTGCTTGTGTCAGTGCGCGTCAGGCGTGCGTCGCATGGGCCGCGCGGACGGCCGGCTTGATACGCACCTTGACTTCCACCCGCGCGCCGAGCCGGTTGATGATGCCGACCAGCCGATCGAGCGTGAAGCGTCCGAGGTCGGCATTGCGAATGCGCGAAAAGTCGGCCGCGGCTATGCCGGTGCGCGCATGCGCCTCGCGCACCGTGAGCCCTTCTGCATCGAGTTGCTTGATGATCTCGGCGGCGAACAGCGCCTTGAGTTGCTTCACATCCGCGTCATGCTGGCCGAGGTCGCGGTAGACATTCCCGCTGCCGCGAGTCACTTCCATGCCTTCTTCCTTCGTCACAACATCTCCTTCAGACGCTTGATCCGCGCCTCGACCAAATCGATTTCGTGCCTGGGCGTCTTGCTGTCCTGAGTTCGCCCAGGAAAATCCTCGAACTCCTTGCGCGCAGCAGCAACCCACGAGATCGGGCGTGTTGTTCTCGTCACCAGCTTTCCCCCCATTTGCATGTTGTCATATTCGACAACAAGATGCAAGCTTTCCTTGCCTGCGTGAATGGCTGCGTTTCTCCCACAAGTTGTGGAGGCCCTTTTGCTTCGCGGGTGTGGAAACGCACATCCCGCGAGCACGGACATGTCCACCATCGGGGCTCGTCACTCGGAGTCCATGATGAAGCACTCAGTCATCTCTTCCATCCTTGCCGCCGCTGTGCTGATCGGTGGTGCGAGCGCAGCCCTGGGCCAGACCGTTGCGTCCCAGCAGTTGAAGAATGCGCACTTGACCGTGTACCTCAGTGAGCCGGCGGGAAAGCAATCCACGCTGGTCTACACGGCGGGCAGCGGCTGGCGGATGCATGCGGGGTGGGATGCCGCCCAGCCCTTGGAGGCCGCCGTGCCGGTGGACCAGCGCCCCCTGACCGTGTTCATCGACGGCCCGACCGGCCACGCCTTCGTCTATGTTGTCGACGCGGGGTGGAAGTTCGTCGGGCAGGTCGCCAGCCCGGGGCTCTAGCCGATCGACGACCGTGCCAAAGACCTGCCGGGCCGCCGTGCTGACGGCTTTTCTTGCGTCGGGCTTGATGGCGCAGGAGGCACGCCAGCCGCTGTCCGATCCGCAGATGGTGCGCGCCTGGCACGCATTGCGCACGGTGTATTGCGAGCGCTGCCACGGAAAGGACTTTGAAGGACTGGCGGCGCCATCCATCGTCAACTACGCGCGCACGCAAAGCCGCGAGGCCTTTGTGCGCATGGTGCTCGATGGCGACCCGCCGCGCGGCATGCCGGGCTACCGTGGCAATGCGCTGGTGGACCAGAACATCGATGGCATCTACCGCTACTTTGTCGCGCGGGCCGACGGGTCCGTCGATGCGGCCTCGCGGCCCCAGCGTCCCGCCCCGGAACCGGAGAAATGACGCCTGCGCTGCCTACAATGACAGCGCCATGCCCCTGTCCCCCGAAGATCTCGCGCGCATCGCCGCCGGCACGCTGGCGAACTACGACCGCGTCGCAGAGGAATTCCGCGAACGGACCTGGGGCCATGACGTCAGCCAGAACATCGCGGCGCTGCTGCGGCACATCCAAGGCCGCCCGCCCTTCGAGATCCTGGATTTCGGCTGCGGGCCCGGGCGCGACCTGCTGGCCTTCGAACGCCTGGGCCACCATGCCACCGGCCTGGAAGGCTCGGCTCCAATGGCGGCCATGGCGCGCGAGGCCAGCGGCTGCGAGGTGCTGGAACAGAACTTCCTCGCGCTGGCCCTGCCGCCCGCGCGCTTCGACGGCGTGTTCGCCAACGCCTCCCTCTTCCATGTGCCCGGCCAGGAACTGCCGCGCGTTCTGCGCGAACTGCGCGACGCCCTGAAGCCGGGTGGCGTGCTCTTTTCTTCCAACCCGCGCGGCGAAGGCCAGGAAGGCTGGAACGGCGAGCGCTACGGCGCCTTCCACGACCTGGACAGCTGGCGCAGCTACATGAACGCAGCCGGATTCATCGAGCTGGAGCACTACTACCGCCCGGAGGGCCTGCCGCGCGAGCAGCAGTCCTGGCTGGCCGGCGTGTGGCGGCGCCAGCCGGCGCCTGGCTGAGCGCTGTCATGCTGGCTTCACGGCGTGTGCGCAAGATGTCGCATACCTGTCATGAAACGAGCACCCACGATGGCCAAGGAATTCGATCAGATGGAGGACTCCAACCGGAGCTCCAACCGCAGCATTCACCAGGTGTCCGACCCAGGGCGCCGCATCTTCGTGCGCGGCGGCGTTGCCGGCGCGCTGGCCGGCCTGTTCGGGCCGCTGGCCGCCGGCGCGCTCGCGGGCTGCGCCACCGGCAGCGGCAACCCCACCGCCATGGGGCGCGGCATCGGCTTCAAGAGCGTGCCGATGACGGCGGGCGACCGCATCACGGTGCCCGAGGGCTACAGCGCCCAGGTCCTCTATCGCTGGGGCGACCCGGTTGGCGTGGCCGGCCAGATGCCCGCCTTTGCCGCGAACGCCTCCAACAGCGCCGCCGACCAGGCCCTGCAGGCCGGCATGCACCACGACGGCATGGCCTTCTTCGCCGTGGATGCTTCGTCCTCCGAACGCGGCCTCTTGGTGATGAACCACGAGTACGTGGACGACGGCCTGCTGCATCCCGACGGCATGAAGACCTGGAGCGCCGAGAAGGTGCGCAAGTCGATGAACGCGCACGGCGTCTCGGTGATCGAAGTCCGGCGCGAAGGCGGCGCCTGGAAGCAGGTCGCGCCCTCGAGCTTCGCGCGCCGCATCACCGCCTCCACCCCGATGCAGATGAGCGGCCCGGCGGCGGGCCACGCCATGCTCAAGACCGCGGCAGACCCCAGCGGCACGCGCATCCTGGGCACCTTCAACAACTGCGCCAACGGCCAGACGCCCTGGGGCACCTACCTCACTTGCGAAGAGAACTTCCTCGACTACTTCGAGGGCGTCGAGAACCCCGATGCGCACCAGCGCCGCTGGGGCATCCGCAAGGGCAACGGCGCCAAGTACCGCTGGCACGAGCATGAAGAGCGCTTCGACGTCGCCAAGCATCCCAACGAGCACAACCGCTTCGGCTGGGTGGTGGAAATCGATCCGCGCGATCCGGCCTCCACCCCCGTCAAGCGCAGCGCCATGGGCCGCGCCGCGCACGAAGGCGCGGCCACCGCCCTCACCGCCGACGGCCGCGCGGTGGTCTACATGGGCGAGGACGCGCGTTTCGAATACATCTACAAGTTCGTCAGCCGCGACGCGATGAAGCCGGGCGGCGCGGCCGCCAACCGCGAGCTGCTGGACCACGGCACCCTCTACGTCGCCCGCTTCGACGTTGACGGCAACGGCGAATGGCTGCCGCTGGTGCAGGGCAAGGGCCCCTTGATGCCGGACAAGGGCTTCGCCAACCAGGGCGATGTGCTGATCAAGGCCCGCCAGGCCAGCGACCTCCTGGGCGCCACCAAGATGGACCGGCCCGAGTGGACCGCGGTCGATCCGATCAGCAAGGAGATCTACTGCACGCTGACCAACAACTCCAACCGCGGCGCCCAGGGCCAGCCCTTCATGGATGCCGCCAATCCGCGTGCCAACAACACCATGGGCCAGATCATCCGCTGGAAGGAAAGCGGCGACCTCGACGCCACCAAGTTCGCCTGGAACCACCTGGTGCTGGCCGGCGACCCGAAGCAAGGCCGCTACGAAGCCCAGGGCAACATCAAGGGCGACATGTTCGGCAGCCCCGACGGCCTGATGGTCGATGCGCGCGGCGTGCTGTGGATCCAGACCGACGTCTCCACCTCGACCCTGGGCAAGGGCGACTACACCAACCTGCCCAACAACCAAATGCTGGCCTGCGACCCGACCAAGGGCGAGATCCGCCGCTTCCTGCTCGGTCCGGCCGGCTGCGAGGTCACCGGCATCAGCTTCGCGCCCGATCTGCGCACCCTGTTCGTCAACATCCAGCACCCGGGCGAGCCGGCCAACGAGCGCAGCAATCCGGAGGCACCGCTGGCCGTTTCCAGGTGGCCCGACGGCGCCGGCCGGCCGCGCTCGGCCACGGTGGTCATCATGAGGAACGACGGCGGCGTGATCGGCAGTTGAGGCGCGCCCGGCGCGAGACAATCGCGCCATGAGCCTGCCGATCAGACCCGAGTCGAACGCCGATGCGCCGGCGATGCCCTTCGGCGCGGCCGTGCCGACGGGCACGGTGGCCTAGACGAGGCCTTCGCCGCACAGGCCTGAGGACCCTTCATGCACACCGACCACCTCTCCCACTGGCAGCACGATCACGTTTTCGACAACAGCGGCAGCCAGGCCGCCGAACGCGGCACACGGCTGGTCATGTGGATCACTGCCGCCGCCATGCTGCTCGAGATCGCGGCCGGCTGGTGGTTCAACTCGATGGCGCTGCTGGCGGACGGCTGGCACATGAGCTCGCATGCGCTGGCCATCGGGATTTCCGCCGCCGCCTATGCGGCAGCGCGCCGCTACGCCAGGGACCCGCGCTTCGCCTTCGGCACCTGGAAGATCGAGATCCTGGGCGGCTTCGCCAGCGCCATCGTGCTGCTCGGCGTGGCTGCCATGATGGTGCTGGGCTCGCTCGAGCGGCTCGTCGCGCCGCAGCCCATCGCCTACCGCGAGGCGATCGTGGTCGCGGTGCTCGGCCTGGTGGTCAACGTGGTGTGCGCACTGATCCTGGGCCGGGTTCATCACCACGACCACCATCACCACGCAGACCTCAATCTGCGCTCCGCCTACGTCCACGTCATGGCGGACGCCGCCACTTCGCTGCTGGCCATCGTCGCGCTGGCCGGTGGCTGGCTTTATGGCTGGTCCTGGCTCGACCCGGCCATGGGCATCGCCGGCGCCGTGCTCGTCGCGACCTGGGCCAAGGGCCTGCTCACGCAAACCGGCAACGTGCTGCTGGACCGGGAGATGGACCACCCGGTGGTCGAGGAGATCCGCGAGGTGGTCGAACAGGATGAAACGCGTGTTGCCGACCTGCATGTCTGGCGTGTCGGCAGGGCGTCCTATGCCTGCGCCCTCACGGTGGTGACGCACGACGCGACGCTCACGCCCGACGACATCCGCCGCCAGTTGGCGGTGCACGAGGAGATCGTGCACTCCACGATCGAGCTACATCGTTGCCCAGGGTAGGACCCACCCCCGTTACCGCCAGCAGGCTGCAACTTCCCAAGGCTGCCAGTACGGTGCGACGGTCGTACGCTTGCATGCATGTCTCCTGGCCGTCGAGCTGCACAACGTGCTTGATCGATGACGGCTGCAAGCAGTGTGATCGAACGCATGCCAGCGCGACCGATGCGCTGCGCATAAGTGTTATGCGAGTGAGTCCAGCAGGACGTACTTCTTCGCGGCTACCTCCACATGACGCAGGAAGCTCGACTGCACGTCAGCGCAGCGTGGCGCGAGATCAGATCGTCGCCTATGACATTGCATCGTCGGCGCTGTCGATTGCGGATCGTATCGACGCATCAAGGACTGGCGGCCGCGCGTGTTCGCCACGGGCTTGGGCGAAACTCACGTGCGGTGCCGCGCGTCGTTTCGTGCCTCTGGACTTCGGAGCCGCTCGACGATGACGATGGGCCTGCAGGTCTGAGGTTCTCGGAGTGGAAAGAACCTGGTCTGCCCAGACCAGCCATGAGACGCTCGTCGCTTCAGGTCAGGAGACGATCAGGGGATCGCCATCGGCCGGCGCCGTCCGCAAGCCTGGAGGGGATCAAGGAGACGCTGGCGCTGCAGTTGGACCGCCGAGGGCACGCGACAGTTGGGGTGCCAGCCCCCGCTACAGGAATCGCTGCGCTGAATACGGTGAAGGGTCCACCAGCGGCGTCTCACCGTCCAGCAACTCTGCCAGAAGCCGGCCGCTCACCGGCCCGAGCGTGAAGCCTTGGTGTGCATGGCCGAAGTTGAACCACAAGCCACGGTGGCCCGGTGCGGGGCCGATCACGGGCTTCATATCCACCGTGCAAGGCCGGGCGCCCAACCAGGGCTGGGACTCCACGGGCTCGGGCAGGTCCAGCAACTCGCGGGCAAAGACCTCCGCGCGGTCCAGTTGCATCGGTGTGGCGGCAGCGTCGCGCAGCGCGAACTCGGCGCCAGTGGTGATGCGCACGCCCTGGCGCATGGGAGCGATGACCAGTCCGCGGTCCAGGTCGTACAGGGGCAGCCTCGGCCCCGATGCGCCGACATAGTGGCGGTGATAGCCACGCTTGACGAACAGCGGCAGGTGGTAGCCCAACGGGCGCAGCACCTCATCCGACCATGGACCGAGGGCAATGACCGCATGCTCGGCTTCCAGCGGCCCGATTGACGTCTCCACGGCCCAACCCGTCGAAGCAGGCCGCAACGTCTTCGCGTCACCCCGGACCACCGTGCCACCCCGGCGCATGAAATGCGCCGCATAGCGCGCCACCAGTTGCCCCGGGTCGCTCACGCTCCAGGGGTCGAGCCAATGGATCGCACCGGGAAGCCGCTGGCGCAGCGCGGGCTCGGCGGCAGCCAGCGCGTCGGCATCCAGCGCAGCATGGCGCAGCGCATGGCTTTGCTCGAGCGCGCGGGCCGCGTCCAGCGCCTGGTCCAGGCTTGCGCTGTCGCGGAACACGTGAAGGTACCCCTCGCGCCGAACCAGTTCCGAGGCGCCGGCCGCTTCGATCAGCGGGGCATGCTCAGCGGTGGCATGCTCGATCAGCCGCGCGTAGGCGTCAGAGATCGCCGGATAACGTGCCGAGCCGGAATTGCGCCAATAGCGCGCCAGCCCGCCTGCAAGGCCTGGCAGCGCGCCCACGTGGTAGTTGACATCCGCCCCGCGCTTGAAGGCCACGCCCAGCAGCTTCGACACGCTATGCGGAAACGCATAGGGTGCCACTGCCTCGCGCTGGATGATGCCTGCATTGCCGTAGGAGGTCTCACACCCCGGCTCGCGCCGTTCTATGAGCGCCACGGCATGGCCGCGCATTGCCAGGTGCAGTGCAGTGCAGGTGCCGACCATGCCTGCACCGAGGACGAGAACCTGACGCGCCACTAGCGGCGCCCCGCGACCACGGTGAGTTCGAGCAGTGCGCCGGGCCGCATCAGATCGGCCCGCACCGTGGTGCGCACCGGCCGGGGATCGACAAATGCCAGGGCGTAGGCGCGGTTGAACGCGGCGAAATCGGCCGGGTTGACCAGATAGGCGGTCACGGACACCACATCGCACAGCGCCAGGCCTTCGCTTTGCAGCGTCTCCTCAAGGCGACGAATTACCAGCGCCGTCTGAGCCTCGATGCCATCCGGGATGGAACCGCCCGGCGCGACAGGAAGCTCCCCGGAGAGGTATACCAAATCGCCCACGATGCGGGCCTTGGAGAATGGAAGCGTGTCGGGCTGAGTCATGCAATCGGCTTTGAGCAAATCAACGAGATGCGGGGGATTGTTTCGCTTGCAGGCCAATCTACCAATCGCACAACAGGAAACGTTCATTGCGAAAACCGCAATGCTTTCACACCGCATCAAGCTCCCGCCAAGGTGTCGCGCAGCTGGTCGATAAAAGCGCGGGCGGCCTCCGGCAGATGGCGCCCGGCCATGGTCTGCACCTCGAAGAAGCGCTCGTTCATTTCGCGGTCGCGCAACGCAATGGCGGCGATGCTGCCGTCCTTGAGACGCTGGCGCAATGCGAGCTCGCCGCAGAAGGTCACGGCACGCGTGTGGGCGACGTACTGGATGAGCGGATAGAGATGGTCGCTGGTGATGACAGGCTCCAGCGTCAGGCCTTGCCGGCTGCCGCTTACGTCCAGCAGTTGCCGAAGCGTGGAGGTTGTCGCCGGCAAGGCCAGCGGATGGGCAACGATCTGCGAGAGTGAGACCTGGCGCCGCGCGGCCAAAGCGTGGCCGGGTGCGACGACGGCCAGCACCGGCGCGGGGTGGCGCAACTCGACGTTGACGCCACGCTCCGAGCTGATGCTGAGCGTCACGCCCAAGTCGGCCATGCCCTCGCGCACGCGTCGGCTCACTTCGCGCTGCACACAAACGTCGAGCGAAAAGCGGATGCCGGGGCAACGCTCCTGGAACTCGGCCACCAGTATGGGCAGGAATTCGTTGGCGAAGCCCTCTGTCGCCACCACCCGCACCTCTCCCTGGCGAAGGCCACGCAAGGCAAGGATGTCGTCCGTCACGCGCTCGATGTCGAGCCAGGAACGCCTCGCGTGCGCGGCCAGCAGCTCTCCGGCGGAGTTGAGCACCATGCCGCGCGCCCGGCGCTCGAACAGCAGCGTATCCAGCTCCCGTTCAAGCCGGCCGATCTGGCGGCTGACGGCCGAAGGCGCCACCTCGAGGCGGGCGGCAGCTTCGGTCACGGAGCCGGCACGCGCCACCTCCAGAAAATAGCGTAGTGCCACCTCTTGCAGCACGCGCTGGTTTGGCACGCGGCGTCTAGCGCTACGCGCTGGCTGGCGATTGCGGTCGATGGAAGACACGGTTGGCGTCGGTTATCAATTGCCGAATCGGCAACGAAGCTTTACTAGCATTGTGGTTGCTACAAACTATCCCTGTTTCTAGCATAGGGGCGCACTCCTCAAAAGGCCTCCGCCCATGACCTCCTCGCTGCCGCAGATCCCGCATCATTCGTCGCGCCGAGCCGCCGCCCTGGCTATGGCCTGCCTCGCCAGCACGCTTCTCGGAGCCCCGCCCGCGGCCGCGCAACCAGCCGCCTATCCGAACAGACCCATCACGCTGGTCGTGCCGTTCCCGCCCGGTGGCAGTGCTGACACAGTTGGGCGGCTGGTGGGGCAGCAACTCTCGAACGAACTGGGTCAGCCGGTGATAGTGGACAACCGGCCTGGCGCGGGCACCGCCATCGCCGCCGGCTTGGTGGCCAAGGCGCCGGCCGACGGCTACACGCTGCTGATCAGCTCGGGGTCGACGTTCACGGCCAACCCCGCTATCCGCAGCAACTTGCCCTACGACACCGTCAAGAGCTTCGACCCCATCGCCATCGTCGCGCGCATTCCGCTGGTCGTGCTGGCCAACAAGGACGTTCGCGTGAACAACGTCAAGGAGTTCGTGGCCGCGATCAAGGCCGCGCCAGACAAGTACTCCTACGCCTCGTTCGGCGCGGGCACCACCTCGCATTTCACCGGCGAGATCGTGCTGCATGCCATCGGCGGCAAGATGCTGCATGTGCCCTACAAGGGCAGCGCACCGGCCATGACCGACCTCATCGGCGGGCAGGTGCCCTTCGCGGTCGACACCGTCACGGCGGCGATCCCGCAGCTCAAGGGGGACAAGGTCAAGGCAATCGCCGTGACCACGGCCAAGCGCTCTTCGCAGTTGCCGGACGTGCCCACCTTCGCCGAGGCCGGCTACCCAGAGGTCAACGCCGACACCTGGATCATGATCGTGGCGCCCAAGGGCGCGCCCGCGGCGGTCCGTGATCGGCTGGAAAAGACGCTGGCCAAGATCGTCGCCATTGCGCAGGTCCAGACTGCGCTCAAGGCACAGGGTGCCGAGCCGAACTTCGCCGGCTCGCGGGAATCGGCCGCGCAGATCGAGCAGGAGCTTCCACTCATGCGCGCTGTGGCACAGCGCGCCAACATCCGCGCCGATTGAATCCGCAGTTGCCTTCCCACCCAGATGATGTCCAAGTCTCTCGTTGAAACCTCCGCAGTCGAGCTGCGTCGCCTGATCGGCGCCCGCCAAGTCTCGCCGGTCGAGTTGCTGGAGGCGTGCATTGCGCGCATCGAACAGGTCAATCCCTTCGTCAACGCCGTCACGGCCACCTGCTACGAACGCGCCCGGACCGAAGCTCGCGCTGCCGAGCAGGCGGTGATGCGCGGCGAGCCGCTGGGCCTGCTACATGGTCTGCCGCTGGGCGTGAAGGACCTGGAGCCAACGGCCGGACTGCTCTCGACGTCGGGCACGCCCAGCCTGCGCAACCACGTGCCCGGTCAGGACATCGAACTGGTGCGCAGGTTGCGCGCAGCCGGCGCCATTGTGGTGGGCAAGACCAACGTGCCCGAGTTGGGTGCGGGGGCCAATAGCCGCAACCCGGTATGGGGCGCCACGGGCAACCCCTTCGACCCCAACCTCAATGCGGGCGGATCCTCTGGCGGCTCGGCTGCGGCGCTGGCGCTGGACATGCTCCCGTTGTGCACCGGATCCGATACGGGCGGCTCGCTGCGCATCCCGGCGGCCAAGTGCGGGGTGGTGGGCTTCCGGCCTTCGCCCGGCGTCGTGCCGAGCGTTCGCAAGCCGTTGGGCTGGTC
>DATILH010000150.1:0-3816 GCA_035476655.1 Variovorax sp. | reverse complement strand
GCGCGCATCCCCGACAACGCCGGCGCGCAACCCTTCGATGTGCCGGTGATCGCGGGCGCGCCCGCGGCTTACTTCACCGGCCTGCCGATCAAGGCCATGCTGCGGGCGCTTCTTGACGCCGGCATCCCCGCCGAGGTGTCGCAGACCGCCGGCACCTTCGTGTGCAACCACGTCTTCTATGGCCTGATGCATCTGCTGGCGCAGCCGGCCTATGCCGGCATTCGCGGCGGCCTGGTCCATGTGCCCTGGCTGCCCGAGCAAGGCGCGCCTTCGATGCCCCTGCCCACCGTGGTCGAAGGCCTGCGTGTAGCCATCGCCTGCGCGCTGGCCACGCAGGCCGACATCCGCCTGCAAGCCGGCGCATTGAATTGACCCCCCCGAAGCGCCTTCGGCGCCGCCCCCCAGGGGGCGCCACTGGCGGCCCGGCAAAGCCGGTTCCGCGGTGGCCCCGGTTGTCGTGGATTGCGTTCGTGCATTGCAGGTGACGCGCTGCATCGTGGCCAACTGAACTGGCGGGCGGCCGGGCATTGGACACACGCCTAGAATCGAGGGCGTGTCCATCCTCAATGCCGACCTGCACTGCCACTCCGTGGTTTCCGACGGCACGCTCACGCCGGAAGAGCTCGCCGCGCGGGCCGCTGGCAACGGCGTCGAGCTGTGGGCCCTGACCGATCACGATGAAGTAGGCGGCCAGGCGCGCGCTCGCACGGCGGCCCATGCCCACGGCATGAAATACCTCACGGGGACCGAGATCTCGGTCACCTTCGCCGGCAAGACGGTGCACATCGTCGGGCTGGGCTTCGACGCCGACGACCCATCGATCCGCGGCGGCCTGCATGCCACGCGCAACGGACGCGGCGCCCGCGCCCAGGAAATGTCGGACCAGCTCGCCAAGGTCGGCATCCAGGGCGCCTACGAAGGCTCCCTGAAGTACGTGGGCAACCCCGAGCTCATCTCGCGCACGCACTTTGCGCGCTTCCTGGTCGAGACCGGCGTCTGCCGTGACACCCAGGAGGTGTTTCGCCGCTACCTCACCGAAGGCAAGCCCGGCTTCGTTCCGCACCGCTGGGCTTCGCTGGGCGACGCCGTGCGCTGGATCACCGGGGCCGGCGGCGTGGCCGTCATCGCGCACCCGGCGCGCTATGGCTTCACGGCCAACGAGGAATACGCGCTGTTCTCCGAATTCAAGACGCATGGCGGGCGCGGCGTCGAGGTGGTCACCGGTAGCCACACCGCCGCCGAATACGTGAAGTACGGCGAGACCGCCCTCGAGTTCGGCCTGGCCGCCTCGCGCGGCAGCGATTTCCACAGCCCCGGCGAAAGCCACACCGACCTGGGACAACTACCCTTCCTGCCCGGCAGCCTCACCCCCGTCTGGGAGCTGCTGGCCGACCGCATCCAGTGAGGCCCGCGTCGTGAGGGCACTCAAAGCCGGAACCATGACCGGCCCGCGCCACACCCTGGCCGGCATCGTGCTCGTGGTGCTCGCCAGCGCCTTCTTCGGCGCGACCGACACCGCGAGCAAATTCGTGGTGACTGCGGGCATGCCGGTGTTGATGGCCGTCTGGGCGCGCTACGTCGTCCAGGCCATCGCGACCTCGGCGGTCGTGCTGCCGACGCGCGGCTGGGCGGTGCTGCGAACACGGCGGCTGTTCTTTCACTGCCTGCGCGGCGTCACCTTGTTCAGCGGAAGCATCCTGCTGCTCATCTGCCTGCGCTTCATGCCGGTGGGCGAGATCACGGCCATCATGATGCTGGCGCCCTTGCTGGTTACGCTGCTTGCCGCCACCATGCTCAAGGAAAGCGTGTCTGCCCTGCGCTGGCTGCTGGTGGCGGGCGCCTTCATCGGCACCGTGGTGATCATGCGGCCGGGCGGCGCGGCCTTCGGCTGGGTGGTGCTGCTGCCGCTGGGCCAGGTGCTGTGCAACACCGCCTTCCAGCTGCTCACCAGCAAGCTGGCCCGCACCGAGGACCCGCTGGCCATGCACATGTACACCGGCTGGGTCGGCGCGCTGCTCGCCAGCGCCGCCCTGCCCTTCATGTGGCAGCCGGTGGCAAACCCCTGGCTGTGGGGCTTGCTGGTCCTGATGGGCCTTAGCGCGGCCGTCGGTCACCTGTTTTTGATTCTGGCCTACCAGCGGGCCCCGGCTTCGACGCTGACGCCGTACATTTACGCCCAGATCGGATTTGCGATGTTCGCCGGTTGGCTGGTGTTCGGGCATGTGCCCGATGGCTGGGCCGCGCTGGGCATGGGCCTGATCGCGGCCTGCGGCGTCGTCGGCGCCTGGCTCACCGTGCACGAGGGCCGCGTCGCGGCCCGGGCCCTGCAGGCGGCCGGGCAGTCGCCTTCGGCCTGAGACGCCCGAACGGAATTGTTGAAACACCATGGCCCAGTACTTCGAAGTGCATCCGGACAACCCCCAGCCGCGCCTGCTCAAGCAGGCCGTGGCCCTGTTGTCGCAAGGCGGCATCCTGGCCGTGCCCACCGATTCGAGCTACGCCCTGGCCTGCCACCTGGACGACAAGGCCGCGGCCGATCGCCTGCGGCAGATCCGCGGCGTGGGCGACAAGCACCACCTGACCTTGCTGTGCCGCGACCTGAGCGAGCTGGCCAACTACGCCCGCGTCGACAACCGCCAGTACCGGCTGCTCAAGGCCGCGACGCCCGGCGCCTACACCTTCCTTTTGGAGGCCACGCGCGAAGTGCCGCGGCGCGTGAGCCATCCCCAGCGCAAGACCATCGGCCTGCGCGTGCCCGACCATGCCGTGCTGCAGGCCCTTCTCGAGTTGCACGGGGCGCCGCTATTGGCCACCACGCTGATCCCGCCCGGCGAAACCGCTCCGCTGAACGACGCGCATGACATCCGCAGCCGCTTCGAGAAGCTGCTGGCCGGCGTCGTCGACTCAGGCGCCTGCCCGTCCGAGCCCAGCACCGTGGTCGACCTCACGCCCATGGCAGACGGCGGCGAGGCGCTGGTGATCCGCGAAGGCCGGGGTGACCTGGCGGTGCTCGGCCTGTCCTGAGCGACAAAGGGCCCTGCAGGCCCGGTCTGAGACAATCGCCGAGTGGATCTCAACAACCTTGTCCAGACCGTCATGGTCTATGCGCTGCCCGTGCTGTTCGCCATCACCATCCATGAGGCGGCGCATGGCTACGTAGCGCGTTACCTGGGCGACAACACGGCCTACATGATGGGCCGGGTCACGCTCAACCCCATTCCTCACATCGACCCGGTCGGCACCATATTGATGCCGCTCCTGCTGTATTTCGCGACCTCGGGCGCCTTCCTGTTTGGCTATGCGCGGCCGGTGCCGGTGAACTTCGGCCAGCTTCGCAAGCCCAAGCGCGACATGGTCTGGGTCGCGCTGGCCGGGCCGGCCTCCAATTTCGTCCAGGCGCTGCTGTGGGCCATCGCTTTCTCGATCATGGCGAGCGTGGGCGTCGACGAGCGTTTCTTCCTGGATATGTGCAAGGCCGGCGTGCTGGTCAACCTCGTGATGTGGGCCTTCAACCTGTTCCCGCTGCCGCCGCTGGACGGTGGGCGCATCCTGGTCGGCCTGCTGCCCTGGCGCCAAGCCCAGATGGTGGCTCGCATCGAGCCCTGGGGCTTTTTCATCGTGATGGGCCTGGTGATCTTCGGCGTCGTCGGCACCTACTGGCTGCGCCCGCTCATCTCCTTCGGTTATTCATCGCTGGGTTTCCTGCTCACGCCGCTCACAGCCCTGCTGCGCTAGGTTCATGAACGCTCCCCTCCGCTTCCTCACCGGCATCACCACCACCGGCACCCCCCACCTGGGCAACTACGTCGGCGCGAT
>DATILH010000149.1:0-24522 GCA_035476655.1 Variovorax sp. | reverse complement strand
AGTTCCTCGATCTTCCAGCGGGCGCGCACCTTGAGCGAGCCGCGTCCCGTGCGATAGGCCTCGGCGATGTCGGCGGTGCTGCTGATAATCTGCGCGCCGCCCGGGTAGTCGGGGCCGGGAATGAGCGCGAACAGTTCGTCGTCCGTCAGCTTGCCGTTCGACTTGATGATCGCCACGCAGGCGTCCGCAATCTCGCGCAGGTTGTGGCTGGGGATCTCGGTGGCCAGGCCGACGGCGATGCCGCTCGCGCCATTGAGCAGCACGAAGGGCAGGCGCGCCGGCAGCAGGCTGGGTTCCTCGGTGCTGCCGTCGTAGTTGGGCGCGAAGTTCACCGTGCCTTCGTCGATCTCGTCGAGCAGGAGGCTGGTGATGCGCGCGAGGCGCGCCTCGGTGTAGCGCATGGCCGCGGCGCCGTCGCCGTCGCGGCTGCCGAAGTTGCCCTGGCCGTCGACCAGCGGGTAGCGCTGTGCGAAGTCCTGCGCCATGCGCACCAGCGCGTCGTAGGCCGCCTGGTCGCCGTGCGGATGGAAGCGGCCCAGCACATCGCCGACCACGCGGGCGCTCTTCACCGGCTTGGCGCCCACGGTGCCGTTGGCACCGCCAAAGCCCAGGCCCATGCGCGACATCGAATAGAGGATGCGGCGCTGCACCGGCTTCTGGCCGTCGCACACATCCGGGAGGGCCCGGCCCTTGACCACGCTCAGCGCGTATTCGAGGTAAGCCTGCTGCGCGTAGTCGGCCAGGGTCAGGCCGTTGCCGTCGTCTTCGGGCGGCAACAGGTCGAGCGTCGGTTGGGAATCCATAGAGTCAGTTCAAGAAGAAAAAGTGTGGGCATGCCGCTGCGGCACTACCCCAATGTGAAGGCCTCATGCACCGCCGATTGCACCGAGCCGCCGAGCACCGCGCCGCCGCCGGCCACATAGATCCAGTCGCCGATCAGAGCCGCGCCGACTGCATGTCGCGGAGTGGGCATCGGTGCGTGCTGCTGCCAGGTGTCCGTGGCCGGATCGTAGCTTTCCATCTGGCCGAAGACCTTGGCCTGGCGCGGCACGCCGCCAACCAGGAAGCCGCCCTCCCCGCCCATGGCGAACAAGCGGCCGCGATAGGCGACCAGCCCATGCCCGGAGCGCGCCGTGGGCAGCGGCGCGCGCAGCTCCCAGGTGTCGCGCGCAGGCAGGTAGACGTGGTGCAGCTCGGTGTTGTATTCGAAGGTGTTGAAGCGACCGCCGATCACATGGATCTGCCCGCCATGCGCCACGCAGCCCACATGGTCGCGCGCGCCGGGCAGCGCCTTGCGCGTGCTCCAGCGATCGGCCTTGGGGTCGTAGACCTCATGCCAGCCCACGCTGGCGCGTTCGGCCGCAGGCTCCGAGGCGCCGCCGATCAAGTGAACGGAACCATCGAGAACCACCGCCGCAGCGGCGCCGCGTGGACGCGGCAGGGGCGCGATCGGGCTCCAGCGATTCGCTGCGATCTCGTAGACGTAGGCATTGGTGTCCGAGCGCCGGTTCTGCTCGATGAAGCCGCCAAAGGCGTAGACGCGCCCGCCCTCGGCCGCCACCGCCACGTGGTTGGCGCCGCGCGGCAGTGGCGCGCCGTCCAGCCAGCGGTTCGCCGACGGATCGTAGATGTGGTGGTAGTCGCGGTTCACCGCGCCTTCGCCATAGCCGCCGACCACATGCATGTGGCCCTGCGTTGCCGTGGCCCAGGCCATCTCGCTGCGCGGGATCGGCAGCGCGGCGCGCGTCATCCAGCGGCCGGCGGGCCCCTTGGGCGCGGGACTGTCGGTGACGCGCTGCGCCTCCTGCTCCGGCGTCAGGTGATGCGGCACGCCGCCTTGCAAGCGCGCGTAGGGTTCGATCGCCGAAGGCGCGGGTGTCGGGCCCTGCGCGCGTGCAAGGCCCGTCAAGGCACAGCCGCTTGCGGCGAGGACCAGGGTTCGACGTTGCATGCCAAGCTCCTACTGCTGCGGCGGAAGATTGCCGCGACCCAGCGCGCCGCCCTTGGGCGCCCCCAGCTCCATGCGCACCCGCTCCGGTGACTTGCCGCCCGCGACGATGGTGGCGGGCTTCAGGTAGGCATAGAGCTGCAGCACTGTGCTGACGTAGTTCTGCGTCTCGGGGTAGTTGGGAATCCGGTTGCCGGCCCTTTGCACCGCGCCTTCGCCGGCGTTGTAGGCGGCCAGCGCGAGGTCGGTGCGGCCGGGAAACATCGCAATGAGGTCACGCAGGTACTTCGAACCGGTGGCAATGTTGAGCTTGGGGTCCATCAGCTTGTTTTCGACCGAGGCACGCGCGTCCGGACGCACGCCGTAGCGCTGCGCCGTATCAGGCATCACCTGCATCAAGCCGATGGCGCCCTTGGGTGAGATCGCCTCGGGATCGAAGCCCGACTCGGTTGCGATCACGGCCTGCAGCAATTCGATGTCGATGTCATGCATGCGCGATGCTTCACGCAAGGCCCGCTTGGCGCTCTTGTAGCCGGGCGAGGCATTGAAGGTGGCCAGCAGCGATCGTGCAGCCGCCGAAGCGCCCTTGCCACGCAAGGGCCCCACGCCATTGGCTGTATCGAAGCTCTGGCCAGCCCGGTAGAAAAGCTGGTAGCGCGCATCGAGCCGCTCCGACGCGAAGTGGGCAACACCCCTCTCGTCCACGTAGCCGTAGATGTCGGCCGCCCGCACGCTGCCCGCGGCGAAGGCGAGCAGCGCCAGGGCCAAGGCGCGTTCAGATATCCACCTCGACATCGTCGCCACGCAGTTCCATCAATTCACGCCGCGCCGCCGCCTCGCCCTTGCCCATGAGCTTGGTGATCTCGCCCTGCGTCTGCATGAAGTCGAAGCGGCCCAGCTGCACCTGCAGGAGGCGCCGCGTGTCCGGGTTCAGCGTGGTTTCCCACAGCTGCTCGGCGCTCATCTCACCCAGGCCCTTGAAGCGGCTGATGGTCCAGGCGCCCTCGCGCACGCCGTCCTTGCGCAGCTTGTCGAGGATGGCGGTGAGCTCGCCCTCGTCCAGCGCATAGACCTTGGCGGCCGGCTTCTTGCCGCGCGCCGGCGCGTCGACGCGAAAGAGCGGCGGCTTGGCGACGTACACATGCCCGGTGTCGATCAGCTTGGGGAAGTGGCGGAAGAAGAGCGTGAGCAGCAGCACCTGGATGTGCGAGCCGTCCACGTCCGCGTCCGACAGGATGCAGACCTTGCCGTAGCGCAGGCCCGAGAGGTCGGGCGTGTCGTCGGGGCCGTGCGGATCGACGCCGATCGCCACCGAGATGTCGTGGATCTCGGTGTTGGCGAAGAGGCGGTCACGTTCCACCTCCCAGGTGTTGAGCACCTTGCCGCGCAAGGGCAGGATGGCCTGGCTTTCCTTGTCGCGGCCCATCTTGGCACTGCCGCCGGCCGAGTCGCCCTCGACCAGGAAGACCTCGTTGTGGGCGATGTCCTTGCTTTCGCAATCGGTGAGCTTGCCCGGCAGCACGGCGACGCCGGAGCCCTTGCGCTTCTCGACCTTCTGCCCGGCCTTTTGCCGCGTCTGCGCCGCCTTGATGGCGAGTTCGGCCAGCTTCTTGCCGTAGTCCACATGCTGGTTGAGCCACAGCTCCAGTGCCGGCCGCACGAAGCTGGAGACCAGCCGCACCGCGTCACGCGAATTGAGCCGCTCCTTGATCTGGCCCTGGAACTGCGGGTCCAGCACCTTGGCCGAGAGCACGTAGGAGGCGCGTGCGAACACGTCTTCGGGCAGCAGCTTCACGCCCTTGGGCAAGAGCGAATGCAGCTCGACGAAGCTCTTTACCGCGTTGAACAGGCCGTCGCGCAGGCCGCTGTCGTGGGTGCCGCCGGCGCTGGTCGGGATCAGGTTGACGTAGCTCTCGCGCACCGGTTGGCCTTCTTCGGTGAAGGCCACGCACCATTCGGCGCCCTCGCCCTCGGCGAAGTTGTCGGCGTTCTTGTCGGCATAGCCGGTGCCTTCGAACAGCGGGATCACCGGGTCGCCGCTGAGCGTCTGCATCAGGTAGTCGCGCAGGCCGCCCTTGTAGAGCCATTGCTGTGTCTCCTTGGTCTTCTCGTTGACCAGGGTGACAGCCACGCCGGGCATCAGCACCGCCTTGCTGCGCAGGAGATGCATGAGCTCGTTGACCGGCAGCGTGCTCGATTCGAAGTACTTGCCGTCGGGCCAGGCACGCACCGTGGTGCCCTGGCGGCGCTCGCCGCTCTCGGCCGGGCGCAACTGCAGCGCCTCGACCACGTCGCCCGCCGAGAAGGCAATCTGCGCCACCTTGCCCTCGCGAAACGACTGCACTTCGAGGCGCTTGGACAGCGCATTGGTCACGCTCACGCCCACGCCGTGCAGGCCGCCGGAGAAGCTGTAGGCCCCGCCCGCGCCCTTGTCGAACTTACCGCCCGCATGCAGCCGGGTGAACACCAGCTCCACCACCGGCGCCTTCTCCTCCGGGTGCAGGCCGAAGGGAATGCCGCGCCCGTCGTCCTCCACGCTCACCGAGCCGTCGGTGTGCAGGGTGACCTTGATCTTCTTGCCGTAGCCCGCCAGGGCCTCGTCGGCCGCGTTGTCCAAGACTTCCTGAATGATGTGCAGCGGGTTGTCGGTGCGGGTGTACATGCCCGGCCGCTGCTTGACGGGCTCGAGGCCCTTGAGGACGCGAATCGACGCCTCGCCGTAACTGCCTGGTTCCTTGCTTGCCATGGCGCGCGATTCTAGGTGGCCGGGCTGTACCACTTTATGGCAACGGGTCCGGGCGATGCCGGGCACGCATCAAAGCACGCCGGATTTATCAACAATCGCGCCGCCCCTGCGACAGCGTGCGGGCGCCCTTTTCGCTACATTCCCCGGCATGAGTTCCCAACCCCTGAGCCTGCAGCGGGTGCTGCTGTGCGGCGCGCTGATCGTCACCCTGTCGATGGGCATCCGCCACGGCTTCGGCCTGTGGCTGCAACCCATCACGCAGGCGCAGGACTGGTCGCGCCAGACCTTCTCCTTCGCGCTGGCGGTGCAGAACCTCTCGTGGGGCGTGATGGGCGTGTTCGCCGGCATGCTGGCCGACAAGCTGGGCGCCGCCAAGGTGCTGGTGCTGGGGGCGGTGTTCTACGCCCTGGGGCTGGTCGGCATGGCGCTGTCGACCACGCCGCTGATGTTCGCCCTGACCACCGGCGTGCTGATCGGCGCCGCCCATGCCGGCACCACCTATGCCGTGATCTACGGCGTGATCGGGCGTCAGATCGCGGCGGAAAAGCGCTCCTGGGCCATGGGTGTGTCGGCCGCGGCCGGCTCCTTCGGCCAGTTCCTGATGGTCCCGGTGGAGGGCCAGCTGATCGCCCAGCTGGGCTGGCAGAACGCCCTGCTGGCGCTGGCGGCAGCCGCCCTCATCATCGCGCCGCTCGCCATGGGCCTGCGCGAGCCGGCCCACAGCACCGGCCTGGCAAAGCGCGAGCAGAGCATTGCGCAGGCGGTGGCCGAGGCCTTCCGCTATCCGAGCTTCCGCCTCCTGATGGCAGGCTACTTCGTCTGCGGCTTCCAGGTCGTCTTCATCGGCGTGCACATGCCCAGCTACCTGCGCGACCAGGGACTGGCGCCCGACGTGGCGAGCTATTCGCTGGCGCTGATCGGCCTGTTCAACGTGTTCGGTACCTACGCCGCCGGCGCCCTGGGCCAGCGGCTGGCGCGGCGCAAGATCCTCGCGGCCATCTACCTGGGCCGTGCCATCGCCATCGCCCTGTTCCTGCTGGCGCCGATCTCGCCGATGTCGGTCTACGTGTTCTCGGCGGTAATCGGCTTCCTGTGGCTGTCCACCGTACCGCCGACCAACGCCATCATTGCCGGCATCTTCGGCGTGTCGCACCTGTCGATGCTCAGCGGCTTCGTGTTCCTGTCGCACCAGGTGGGCAGCTTCATGGGCGTCTGGCTGGGCGGTTTCCTGTACGACCGCAGCGGCAGCTATGACATCGTCTGGTGGCTGTCCATCGCCTTGGGCGTGTTCGCGGCGCTGATCAACCTGCCGGTGCGCGAAGGCGCCATCGCGCGGCCGCTGCGGGCAGCAGCGCAGGCCGCCTGACGGGTCCACAATCACGAAGATGCAATCGGCTACCCGCCATCAGATTCAACGCGCCGCCTGCTTCGGCGCGGCGGTGGCGGCGCTGGGCGGCGTCTTCCTGCTCTACACCCGTCCCGCCTTTCTCGTGACGCTGATCGACCAGGTCTGGGCGTGCTTTTGAGCGGCGATCCGCACACCATCCTGCATCCGCCCTCGAACTGGCTCTGGCGCTGGTCGCACCTCGTTCCCGCCGGCGGCCGCGTGCTGGACGTGGCCTGCGGCCATGGGCGCCACATGCGCTGGTTCGCGCAGCAGGGGCATGCGGTGACGGGCGTCGACCGCTCGGCCGAAGCCCTGGCCTCTGCCTCTGCCTTTGGCCAGACCCTGCTGGCCGACATCGAATCCGGCCCCTGGCCCTTCGCCGGGCAGCAGTTCGACGCGGTGGTCGTCACCAACTACCTCTGGCGCGAGCGCTTGCCCGACATCGTGCAGGCCGTGGCGTCGGGCGGAGTGCTGCTGTACGAGACCTTCACCCAGGGCAACGAAAGCGTGGGCAAGCCCTCGCGGCCGGACTTCCTGCTCAAGAACGGCGAACTGCTGCGCGCCTGCGCCGAACTGCGGGTGGTTGCCTACGAGGACGGCTTCCTCGCCATACCCGACGAGCGCTTTGTTCAGCGCATCGCCGCCGTTCGCCCGAGCAATCACCCGGGTGAAAAGCCGCC
Source organism: Variovorax sp. (assembly GCA_035476655.1). Taxonomy (GTDB): domain Bacteria; phylum Pseudomonadota; class Gammaproteobacteria; order Burkholderiales; family Burkholderiaceae_C; genus Variovorax. Next base: position 17,761 of record DATILH010000149.1, on the reverse strand, counting down.
GCGCTACCCTTTGGCCGCGCAGGGCTGAGGCCCCGGCCGGGGGCCCGGCCCCGGTAGAATGAGGACTTTTCGTCCCAAAGAGACACCCCCTTGCAGCAACTGACTGGCAGCATCGTCGCGCTCGTGACGCCGATGCATGAAGACGGCAGCGTCGACTACCCGGCCCTGCGCCGCTTGATCGATTGGCACATCGAAGAAGGCACCGATTGCCTCGGCGTGGTCGGCACCACGGGCGAATCGCCCACGGTCGACGTCGAAGAGCATTGCGAAATCATCCGCGTCTCGGTCGAACAAGCCAGGGGGCGCGTGCCCGTCATGGCGGGCTGCGGCGCCAATTCCACCCAGGAAGCGATCGAGCTTGCCAAGTTCGCCAGGGGCGTGGGCGCCGACTCGCAACTGCAGGTGGTGCCCTACTACAACAAGCCGACGCAGGAAGGCCAGTACCAGCACTTCAAGGCGATTGCCGAAGCGGTGGGCGACCTGCCCACGGTGCTCTACAACGTGCCCGGCCGCAGCGTGGCCGATATGGCGCACGAGACCGTGCTGCGCCTGGCCCAGGTGCCCGGCATCATCGGCATCAAGGAAGCCACCGGCAACGTCGAGCGCGCCCAGTGGCTGATCCGCGAAGTGCCAAAGGGCTTTGCCGTGTACTCCGGCGACGACCCGACCGCGGTCGCGCTCATGCTGTGCGGTGGCCAGGGCAACATCAGCGTGACGGCCAACATCGCACCGCGCAAGATGCACGAGCTGTGCGTGGCCGCCATTGCCGGCAACGTCAAGCGCGCCATGCAGATCCAGATGGAACTGCTGCCGCTGCACCGCAACCTGTTCGTCGAGCCCAACCCGATCCCGGTGAAGTGGGCCATGTCCCGCCTCGGCCTGTGCGGCGGCGCGCTGCGCCTGCCCTTGACCGAATTGTCCGAAGGGGCCCGCCCCGTGGTCGAAGCCGCCCTGCGTCAGAGCGGCCTGCTCAAGGATTGATCCACCGCCTCCTGCGCTGCACGCAGCCGGCAACTTATTGCGCGCCAGCGGCTCACACCGCTGCCGCAGCCAGACCGGCCTCCAGAGAACTCCACCGAGGAATGACCTTGAATACCCTTTCGCGCATCGCGTTGCTGGCACTCGTCGCCAGCCTAGCCGCCTGCTCCGCCCTCGAGAGCGACAAGATCGACTACAAGAGCGCCGGCAAGGCCCCCACCCTGGAAGTGCCGCCCGACCTCACGCAGCTCACGCGCGACAACCGCTACGCCGTGCCCGGCGGCGCGGTGTCGGCCAATGCCATGCAGGCCAGCATGATCAACGCGCCGGGCGTGCCGACGGCAGTGACCGCGGTCGGCGACGTGCGCATGGAACGCACCGGCTCCACACGCTGGCTGGTGGTGGACCGCGCGCCGGACCAGATCTGGGATTCGATCCGCGACTTCTGGCAGGAGAATGGCTTTCTCTTGACCACCGACCAGCGCAACCTCGGCATCCTGGAAACCGACTGGGCCGAGAACCGCGCCAAGCTGCCACAGGACGTGATCCGCGGCACCCTGGGCAAGCTGGTCGATTCGCTCTATTCCACCGGCGAGCTCGACCGCTTCCGCACCCGCCTGGAGCGCACCACCAACGGCACCGAGATCTTCGTCAGCCACCGCGGCATGATCGAGGTCTACTCCAACAGCGCCAAGGACAACACGATCTGGCAGCCGCGCCCGGCCGATCCGGAACTGGAAACCGAATTCCTGCGCCGCCTGATGGTCAAGCTGGGCGTGCCGCAAGAGCAGTCCAAGGCCCTGGTGGCCGCCGGCGGACCGCCGCCCGCACAGCGCGCCACCGTCAGCGTGGAGAACGGCCAGCCCACGGTTCGCATCAACGAGAACTTCGACCGCGCCTGGCGCCGCGTCGGCCTGACCCTGGACCGCACCGGCTTCACGGTGGAAGACCGCGACCGCGCCGCCGGCACCTACTTCGTGCGCTACGTTCCGACGGACCGCAAGGAGCCCGGTACCCTGGCCAAGATCCTGTCCTTCGGCCGCGCCGGCCAGGACGCCAAGCCGCTGAAGCTGCGCGTGCTGGTCAAGAGCCAGGGCGACGTGAGCACCATCAGCGTGCTCGACGACACGGGCAAGCCCGACACCACCGACAACGCGAAAAAGATCGTCCAGGTCATCGCCGACGACCTGAAGTAGCCATGCTGCGCTTCCGAAGCCTCGGGAGCGGCAGCAGCGGCAACGCGACGCTGATCGAAGCCGGCAGTGGCGTGCATGCCACCCGCGTGCTGGTCGACTGCGGCTTCGGCCTCAAGCACCTCGAGGCGCGCCTGGCCCGCGCCGGCCTGGCGCCCTCCGACATTGCCGCGGTCTTCGTCACGCACGAGCATGGCGACCATATCGGCTGCGCCCACGCCTTCTCGCGACGCCATGGCATCGCGGTGTGGATGAGCGAAGGCAGCTGGCTGGCCACCGGCGCGCGCGACTTCGAAGGCCGCCTCTTCTTTGCACGCGACGGCGAAGCGATCGAAGTCGGCGAACTTCACCTCTCGCCCTTCACGGTGCCGCACGATGCGCGCGAGCCGCTGCAACTGCGCTGCACTGACGGCGCACGCCACCTGGGCCTCTTGACCGACCTGGGCCATGCCACACCCCATGTGCTGGCGCAGCTGGCCGGGCTCGATGCGCTGCTGCTGGAGTTCAACCACGACACCGAGCTGCTGGCCGGCTCCAGCTATCCGCCCTTTCTCAAGCAGCGGGTGGGCGGCAAGTGGGGCCATCTGTCCAACGATGCGGCCGCGGAAATTGCCGGCGAGCTGTACCATGCGGGCCTGCGGCATCTGGTGGCGGCGCACCTGAGCGAGCAGAACAACCGACCCGAGATCGTGCGCCGATTGATGGCCCACGTGCTGGGTGCCAGCGCCGACGAAATGCTGACGGCCAGCGCGGCCGAAGGCACGCCCTGGCTGACGGTGTAGTCGCCAGCAAGCCAAAGAGAAAGCCGCCCGAGGGCGGCTTTTTGCATGGTCGCGATGTTGCCGGCTATTCCTTCTTCGGCTGCGTCGCGGCGGCATCGGCGGCGGCCTTGCGCGCAGCCTCCACGGCCTTGTTGGCCTCGTCGAGCGCGGCTTGCGAATCGGAAGCAGGCGCTCCAGGGGTTGCGGCCGGGGCAGCCGGCGCGGGTGCCGCGGCAGGCGCAGCTGGTGCGGGCGCCGGAGTCACGGCCGCCGGCGGCGGCGTGCTCACGGCCGGCGCTGACGTTTCCTGCTTGCCGCATGCGCTCAACGCAGCGGCAGCGATCAGCGAAGAGACGAGCCAAAGGGACCTGTTCATGAATGCTCCTTGATGAGTGCGGATCCTGACGAAAAATTCTAGGCCCGCAACATGGCGCATTCGTGTTTCAAACAGTGTTTGCGGCTTTGGCCTACAAGCCCAACGTAGTGACTGGAAAGCCCTCGCGGCTATGGCGCAGGCATTCGTCCAGCGCTTCCCGCAGCACGCGCCGGCTGAGCGCATCGTTGCTGCCGTTGCCATTGCAGCGCTCGACGTCGAGCCGGCGCAGCACCCAGGCCGGCGTCCAGATGGCGCTGGGCACCGTCGGCAGGCCCGGGCCGCGGCACACGCGAGCTTCAACGATGTGGCCCCACATGCGGCGCCAGTGCACGAAGCGCGCGTGATGGCGCTCGAACACATCGAAGCGCTCGGCCAGCAAGGTGAGGCTGCGCCCCGCGGCCGACCATTGCTGCAGCGCCTCGGCCACGCTGCGTTCGCCCAGGGGCCAATCGGCGAAGTCGGGGTCGCTCCACACCCATTCGCGCCAGCCCTCGCGAGCCGCGGCATCGAGTGCACTGCGAATCAGCCGCGCAAAGTCCTCCGGGCCGGAAAAAGGACCGGTCGACGGTTCCGTGTCTTCAGTCGGCATGGGCCCACCCCGCTTCGCACCAATCGCGCAAGAGATCGAGCGCATCCTGGCTGGCGCCCGCGAGTTCCCTGGTCTGCAGTGCGCGCCGGTCGGCCAAGCGCCGCATCAAGGTGGCGTCGCGCCCACCGGCGCGAAAGCTCTCGCCGTTGATGTAGATGTGCCGCGCGTCGTAGAGCATGCGGGTGCGGCGATCCAGCCTCAGTTGCTTCCAGGGCTCGTCAGGAATCTCGCTACCTTCCTCGAACCACACATTGGCCTTGGGCTCGGTCATCGATTCACCAAGCGCACGCTCGATAGCATCGGGTTCGCGCAGCGCCAGCGCCACCGCCTCGCGCGCGAAAGCCTGCAACTCTTCGGGCATGGCCGCAGGCGCGTCGACCGCGACCTGGCCCGGATCGCGGTAGTGCGTGTGCGCGGACGGCAAGGCATGCTCCAGTTCCTCGGCATGCGCCTCGGCCACGCGCGCCAGCAGGTCGGCGCCCAGCGGGCGCTTGGCCGGCGAACGCAGGCCGATGGAATAGGTCATGCAATCGCCGCCTTCGGCTACGCCGTCGTGCGCGTAGCGCGGCGGCAAATACAGCATGTCGCCGGGCTCGAGCACGAAGCTCTGCTCGGGCTCGAAATGCTCGAGGATCTTCAGCGGCACGCCTTCCTGCAGCCGCATGTCGCGCTGCCGGCCGATGGACCAGCGGCGCCTCCCCGCGGCCTGCAGGAGAAACACGTCGTAGCTGTCGAAATGCGGGCCGACGCCGCCCTGGTCACTGGCGTAGCTGATCATGAGATCGTCCAGCCGGGCATCGGGCACAAAGCGGAACTGCCGCAGCAGGTCGTGGATGCCCTCATGATGCAGATCGACCCCTTGCACCAGCAAAGTCCAGCCGGGGCGTGTGGCGGGCGGCAGGGCGCGGCGGCTGAAGGGACCGTGGCGCAAGGTCCAGACCTTGTCACCCGCGCCGCGCTGGATCAGGCGCGATTCAACGCCCTCTTGGCCAGCAAGGTCGAAGAGTTGCGCGCGCGCGATCGGTGGCACCATGGCGGGCACGGCGCCGCGGATGAGAAGCGGTTTTTTCTGCCAGTAGCGGCGCATGAATTGCCGGGGGCTCAAGTCCCCGAGCAGCGCCAGTGGCGATTGAATGTCCATGGGACAATTCTCGTATGGAAATCTCTGAGCAATGCGTGGTCGCGCTGACCTGGACCCTGAAAGACACGCTGGGCGACGTGCTGGATGAACTCGAGGAACCGGTCGAGTTTCTGCTGGGCGGCGACGACCTGCTGCCTGCCATCGAAGCCGCGCTGCAGGGCCACGGCCCCGGCGCCAAGCTGCAACTTCACCTGGAACCGGAGCAAGCCTTCGGCGACTTCGACGAGGAACTGGTGTTCCTGGAGCCGCGCGCCCTCTTCCCCAAGGAACTGGAAGAAGGCATGACCTTCGACGGCGCCGCCCTGCCCAAGGGCACCAGCGCCGAGATGCCGGGCAACGTGCTCTACACGGTGACGGAGATCTATCCCGAGCACGTGGTGCTCGACGGCAACCACCCGCTGGCCGGCATCGCACTACGACTGGAACTGACGGTAGCGGCAGTGCGCGAAGCCACCGAGGAAGAAATCGGCCGCGGCACCACGGGCTCGGGCTTCTTCAAGGTGCAGGCCATCGCGCCGGGCAACAACACCTTGCATTGAGCGACAGCCGTGCAACAAAAAGGCCGGGCAGAAGCCCGGCCTTTTTGTTGCGATGCACGCTCGCTCACATCCTGGAAATCTGCCCGCCGTTGTCGATGCGCACCCGGTCACCCACGCGCAGATCGCCGGGGCTCGGCACGTCAAAAGCACGGTAAGCACCGTTGTCGGTCCGAATCGAGACCCGGTAGCTCTGGTAGACACGCGGCGCCCGGTTGTTGGCCTCGATCGCGTTGCCCGCCAGCGCGCCGCCGACCAGGCCCAGCGCGGTGGCCGCGGCGCGGCCGCTGCCATGCCCGATCTGGTTGCCCAGGACACCGCCCACCAGGCCGCCGACGACGGCACCGCCGCCGCTCGTTGGCCCGGCATTGGTCTGCGTCTGCAGCACTTCGATGTTGGCCACCCGTCCGTACTCGACGTAGGCCGGCGTGGCCTGCACCGGGTAGGGCGCCGGCTGGTAGGGATAGCGGGTGGTGTTCTGGTAGACCGGCTGCGGCGCCACGCAGGCCGTCAGGCTGGCCAGGGCCAGCACGCCGGCTGCGATGGAAAGTGCACGGGAATGTTGGTGGATCTTCATGATGTTTTTCTCCTCGTCAGATGCATTCAACGCAGCGCGCGCAAACGCGATGACGCACAACACACCTTGCCATTTTTGAGCCGGCCCGGCACAGCGCAGTTCCCGGCTTTACCTGTGCGCAACAAAGGGCGGTCCATGCAGGAGCCGGCCTACGCTGCGCGCGCCTGGCCTCAATGCTTGCCGGTGGAACCGTAGCCGCCCTCGCCGCGCTCGCTAGGCGGAAACTCATCCACGATGTTGAAGCGCGCCTGCACCACCGGCACGATGACCAACTGCGCCAGCCGCTCCATCGGCTGCAGCACGAAGGGCACGTCGCTGCGGTTCCAGGCGCTCACCTTGAGCTCGCCCTGGTAGTCGCTGTCGATCAGCCCGACCAGGTTGCCCAGCACGATGCCGTGCTTGTGGCCCAGGCCCGAGCGCGGCAGGATCAGCGCCGCATAGCCCGGGTCGGCCAGGTGGATGGCGATGCCGGTGCCCACCAGCTGCCAGCCGTTGGGCTCCAGCGTGATGGGCGCGTCGAGGCAGGCGCGCAGGTCGAGGCCGGCGCTGCCGGGGGTGGCATAGGCCGGCAGTTGCTCGGCCATGCGGGGATCGAGGATGCGGACGTCGATTCTCATTTCTTCGGTTGTTGTGCGATGCCTTGCAGCAAGCTGTTTTCCAATTTCTTGAGCGCCAGCCGAAGGCCGCGCGCAAGAGGATGCTCGCCTGGAAGCTGCCGGCCCGGCGCGGCAAACAGCGCGCGGGCGCGGGCCACAGCCTCGTCGTCGCGCGTCTGTGCCCCGGGAGATTCGGGCTCGGGAGCGTCCAGGTCCTGTTGTTGTTGGACCTGCATCCCGTGCTGGGCGCGCTGCGCCAGGGTGCGTAGCGCCGCCTGCTCCGTCAGCCGTTCCACATAGCTGGCGAAGTCACCGTTGGGGGGCGTGTCCCATTGCGGGTTCATGGCTTCAGGCCGGCTTCCATCCAGGCAGGCGCGCCGCGATCTCGGCCACCAGTTCGCGTGCCAGCACCTGCTTGGGCGCGCGCGGCAGCTCGCGCACGCCGGCCTCGTCCACCAGCAGCAGGCTGTTGTGGTCCTGGCCGAAGGTCAGCGGGCCGATGTTGCCCACCAGGAGAGGGATGCCCTTGCGCTCGCGCTTGGCCTTGGCATGCTCCGCCAGGTTCTCGCTCTCGGCGGCAAAGCCAACGCAAAAGAGCTCGCCCGCCTTGGCGCGCTCGCCTTGGGCCAGGGTCAGCAGGATGTCGGGGTTCTCGACGAAGTTGAGCGTTGGCGTCTTGCCGCTGCCGTCCTTCTTGATCTTCTGGTTGCTGTGGCTGGCGGGGCGCCAATCGGCCACGGCAGCGGTGGCGACGAAGATATTGGCCTCCTGCGCCATGGCCTGGGAGGCCGCCAGCATCTGCTGGGCCGACTGCACGTCGATGCGGGTCACGCCGCGCGGGGTGGACAAGTGCACCGGCCCGGCCACCAGCGTGACGCGGGCGCCGGCCTCGCGCGCGGCGCGGGCGATGGCAAAGCCCATCTTGCCGGAGGAATGGTTGGTGATGCCACGGATCGGGTCCAGCGCCTCGAAGGTCGGCCCGGCCGTCACCAGCACATGCTGGCCGGCCAGCACCTTGGGCTGGAAGTGAGCGACGATGTCTTCCATCAGCTCGGCCGGCTCCAGCATGCGGCCGTCGCCGGTCTCGCCGCAAGCCTGTTCGCCCGTGCCCACGCCCAGCGCGATGGCACCGTCGGCCTGCACCTGCGCCAGGTTGCGCAGGGTGGCAGGATGCGACCACATCTCGCGGTTCATGGCCGGCGCAATCAGGAGCGGCACCTGGCCGATCGGCCGCGCCAGGCACATCAGGCTCAGCAGTTCGTCGGAGCGCCCCTGCACCAGCCGCGCGATGAAGTCGGCACTGCAGGGCGCCAGCACGATCGCGTCGGCCTCGCGGCTCAGGTTGATGTGCGGCATGTTGTTGGGCTCGCGTGCATCCCACTGCGAGAGGTAGACCGGCCGGCCCGACAGCGCCTGCATGGTCACCGGCGTGATGAACTGCGTGGCCGCCTCCGTCATCACCACCTGCACGGTGGCGCCGGCCTTGACCATGAGCCGGCACAACTCGGCCGACTTGTAGCAGGCCACGCCCCCCGTGAGCCCGAGGACGATGTGTTTGCCGGCAAGATCTTGCATAGGGTCGCAAGTGTAATAAGCCCAAGCCCGCGCCGCGTCGCGGTATTTGCCACCTGCGGGCAGGCCGCCGGGGACCAGCCCCTATAATTCGAATTTCCCACTGCCCGAATCTCGCGTTCGGTACTGGCATGACCAAATTCGTCTTCGTCACCGGCGGTGTGGTGTCTTCCCTGGGCAAGGGAATCGCCTCCGCCTCCCTCGCCGCGCTCCTTGAATCGCGCGGCCTCCAAGTCACCCTCATCAAGCTCGATCCGTACATCAACGTCGACCCGGGCACGATGTCGCCGTTCCAGCACGGCGAGGTGTTCGTCACCGACGACGGGGCCGAAACCGACCTGGACCTGGGCCACTACGAGCGCTTCATCACGACGCGCATGCGCAAGGCCAACAACTTCACCACCGGCCAGATCTACAAGTCGGTGCTGGAGAAAGAGCGCCGCGGCGACTACCTGGGCAAGACGGTTCAGGTGATCCCGCATATCACCAACGAGATCCAGGACTTCATCAAGCGCGGCGCCGGCATCGGAACGCCGCATGAGGTGGACGTGGCGATCGTCGAGATCGGCGGCACCGTGGGCGACATCGAGTCCCTGCCCTTCCTGGAAGCCGTGCGCCAGATGAGCCTGCGCGCCGGCCCGAACCAGGCCGCCTTCGTGCACCTGAGCTACGTGCCCTGGATCGCCGCCGCCGGCGAACTCAAGACCAAGCCGACCCAGCACACCGCGCAGAAGCTGCGCGAGATCGGCATCCAGGCCGACGCCCTGCTGTGCCGCGCCGACCGCCCGATCCCGGACGAAGAACGCGCGAAGATCTCGCTGTTCTCCAACGTGCCCGAGTGGGGCGTGATCTCCATGTGGGACGTGGACACCATCTACAAGGTGCCGCGCATGCTGCACGAGCAGGGCCTGGACGGCCTGATCTGCGACAAGCTGCGCATCAACACCCCGCCGGCCAAGCTGCAGCGCTGGGACGACCTGGTGCACGAGGTCGAGCATCCGCAGCATGAGGTGACCATCGCCATGGTCGGCAAATATGTAGACCTGTCCGACAGCTACAAGTCGCTCAACGAGGCGCTGCGCCACGCCGGCATGAAGAGCCATGCGCGGGTGAAGATCGATTACATCGACTCGGAGACCATCGCGCCGGACAACGTCTCGCGCCTTTCCAAGTACGACGCCATCCTGGTGCCGGGCGGCTTCGGCCAGCGCGGCGTGGAAGGCAAGATCTGCGCGGCCCGCTTCGCCCGCGAGAACAAGGTACCTTATCTGGGCATCTGCCTGGGCATGCAGGTGGCCACCATCGAATATGCGCGCAACGTGGCCGGCCTGAAGGACGCCAACAGCACCGAGTTCGACGCCAGCACGCCCTGCCCGGTCATCGCCCTCATCACCGAGTGGAAGGACGCCGACGGCAGCATCAAGACGCGCAACGAGCAGTCCGACCTGGGCGGCACCATGCGCCTGGGTGCGCAGAGCTCCGACGTGCAGCCCGGCACCCTGGCCCACAGCATCTACGGCGACGTGGTGACCGAGCGCCACCGCCACCGCTACGAGGCCAACGTGAACTACCTCGACCAGCTGCGCAAGGCCGGCCTGGTGATCTCCGCCCTCACGCAGCGCGAACAGCTCACCGAGATCGTCGAGCTTCCCAAGGAAGTGCACCCCTGGTTCATCGGCGTGCAGTTCCACCCCGAATTCAAGTCCACGCCCTGGGCCGGCCATCCCCTGTTCAACGCCTTTGTCGAGGCGGCGCTGGCGCACCAGGGCGCTGAAAAGAAATCCTTGAAGGTGGTTGCATGAAGCTGGCTGGATTCGACATCGGGCTGGACAAGCCCTTCTTCCTGATCGCCGGCCCCTGCGTGGTCGAGTCCGAGCAATTGCAGATGGACACCGCCGGCACCCTGAAGGAAATCACCTCTTCGCTGGGCATTCCCTTCATCTTCAAGAGCAGCTTCGACAAGGCCAACCGCAGCTCGGGTTCGAGCTTCCGCGGCCCGGGGCGCGAGAAGGGCCTTGAGATCCTGGCCAAGGTCAAGCGCGAGCTGGGCCTGCCGGTGCTGACCGACGTGCACAACGAGGACGACATCACCGAAGCCGCCAAGGTGGTCGACGTGCTGCAGACGCCCGCGTTCCTGTGCCGCCAGACCGACTTCATCCGCGCCGCGGCGCAGTCGGGCAAGCCGGTGAACATCAAGAAGGGCCAGTTCCTATCGCCGCACGAGATGAAGAACGTGATCGACAAGGCGCGCGAGGCGGCACGCGAGAAGGGCCTGCCGGAAGACAGCTTCATGGCCTGCGAGCGCGGCGCGAGCTTTGGCTACAACAACCTGGTGTCGGACATGCGCTCGCTGGCGATCATGCGAGAGACCGGCGCCCCGGTGGTGTTCGACGCCACCCATTCGGTGCAACTGCCCGGCGGCCAGGGCACCAGCTCGGGCGGCCAGCGCGAGATGGTGCCGGTGCTGTCGCGCGCCGCGGTCGCGGTGGGCATTGCCGGCCTCTTCATGGAGACGCACCCCGATCCTGCCAAGGCCTTGAGCGACGGCCCGAACGCGGTGCCGCTCAAGCACATGAAGGCGCTGCTCGAGACGCTGACGGCGCTCGACGCGGTGACCAAGAAGAACACCTTCCTCGAAAACAACTTCGGAGCCTGAAACCAGCATGAGCAGCGGATACGTCATCGCCCACATCGAAGTCACCAACCCGGCCCAGTACGAGGAGTACAAGAAGTGGTCTTCGGCCGCCATCCAGGCGCATGGCGCGGAGGTCTGCGTGCGCGGCGGCCAGGTGGAAGTGCTGGAAGGCGACTGGACGCCTTCACGTGTGGTGGTGCTCAAGTTCGCCAGCTTCGAGAAGGCCAAGGCCTTCTACGACTCCCCCGAATATCACAAGGCACGCGAGGCACGTGCAGGCGCTGCAGTGATGCGCATGATCGCAGTCGAGGGACTGTGATCGTTCACCCATCCAAAACCAAGGGAAACATCGAATGAGTGCAATCGTAGATATCGTCGGCCGCGAAGTCCTGGACAGCCGAGGCAATCCCACCGTCGAGTGCGACGTGCTGCTCGAGTCGGGCACCATGGGCCGCGCGGCCGTGCCCTCGGGCGCCTCGACCGGTTCGCGCGAAGCCATCGAGCTGCGTGACGGCGACAAGAGCCGCTACCTGGGCAAGGGCGTGCTGAAGGCGGTGGAGCACATCAACACCGAGATCTCCGAGTCCGTGCTGGGCCTGGACGCTTCCGAGCAGGCCTTCCTGGACCGCACCCTGTGCGACCTGGACGGCACCGAGAACAAGAGCCGCCTGGGCGCCAATGCGACCCTGGCCGTCTCGATGGCGGTGGCGCGTGCCGCTGCCGAAGAGTCGGGCCTGCCCCTGTACCGCTACTTCGGCGGCATGGGCGGCATGCAGATGCCGGTGCCGATGATGAACGTCATCAATGGCGGCGCGCATGCCAACAACAGCCTGGACCTGCAGGAGTTCATGATCATCCCGGTGGGCGCGCCGAGCTTTCGCGAAGCCCTGCGCTATGGCGCCGAGGTGTTCCACGCCCTGAAGAAGATCCTGCACGACAAGGGCATCAGCACCGCAGTGGGCGACGAGGGCGGCTTCGCCCCCAGCGTCGAAAGCCATGAAGCGGCGATCCAGCTGATCCTGGAAGCCATCGACAAGGCCGGCTACACGGCAGGCGAGCAGATCGCCCTGGGCCTGGACTGCGCCGCCAGCGAGTTCTACAAGGACGGCAAGTACGAGCTGTCGGGCGAGAAGCTCAGCCTCACGGCCGAGAGCTGGACCGACATACTGGCCACCTGGTGCGACAAGTACCCGATCATCAGCATCGAAGACGGCATGCACGAAGGCGACTGGGACGGCTGGAAGCACCTGACCGAACGCCTGGGCAAGCGCGTGCAACTGGTGGGCGACGACCTGTTCGTCACCAACACCAAGATCCTGAAGGAAGGGATCGACAAGGGCATCGCCAACTCGATCCTGATCAAGATCAACCAGATCGGCACGCTGACCGAGACCTTCGCCGCCATCGAGATGGCCAAGCGCGCCGGCTACACCGCCGTGATCTCGCACCGCTCGGGCGAAACCGAAGACTCGACCATCGCCGACATCGCGGTGGGCACCAACGCCGGCCAGATCAAGACCGGCAGTCTCTCGCGCTCGGACCGCATGGCCAAGTACAACCAGCTGCTGCGCATCGAGGAAGACCTGGGTGACGTGGCCAGCTATCCCGGCCGCGCGGCCTTCTACAACCTGCGCTGATCGCGCGTCGCGCGACCCGGCCCGTTCATGCGCTCGCGCATCGTTCCGATCGTCCTCACGCTGCTGCTGCTCGTCCTGCAGTACCAGCTGTGGACGGGGCGCGGCAGCGTGCCGGACGTGACACGCCAGCAGGAGGCCTTGACCAGGCTGAACGAGGCGAACGCACGCGCTGCGCTCGCCAACGAGCGCCTGGCCTCGGAAGTACGCGACCTGCAGGAAGGCCTGGAGATGGTCGAAGAGCGGGCCCGCGCCGAGCTGGGCATGGTCAAGCCCAACGAAGTCTTCGTGCAGATCACGCGATGACGAAGCCCAGGCCTGTGGTGGCGCTGCTGGGCGCTGCTCCAGGCGCCCGGCAGGCGCTTGCGCACGAGTTGATCGAGCGGATTGCGCAGACCGGCGTTGGCGCAGGGTTCTCGCCAGAATTCACCTTTGAGCTGACGGCGGGCAAGCTCCCTGCGCTGACGCTATTGATTGCGCCCGATGCCGGGCCGGACGACCCCGGCTTGCGCGAGCGACTGGCGCGTGAACGCGTTCCCTACTCGGTGCTCTACGGCGACGCTTCGGCCCGCCTGGCCAGCGCATGGCAACTGCTCCAGCCCCTGCTGAAGGTGGCACCCGCGCCGGCCGAGCAGGAACCCTCCCGCCGCGCCTGGAGCTGGTCTTGCGACAAATGCTCCGACCCGGCTTGCGAGCACCGCCTCTTCCAGGACCTTCTGGCCAAGAAGCCCGCCGACTCGGGAACCGAGCCCGCGCCCTGAGGGTCTACCGCTCCCATCCTTCACCGGAGGCCGCCATGCAAAGAGTTCTTGCCTTCCTGGGCCTCGCCCTCCTCGGCGCCGCCGCCTACGCGCAACAGACCCGGCCGGGCGTGGCGGTTCCGCCCAACTCGCCGGGCTACACCTACGGCAAGTCGGAGGACGCCGGCGAAGCACGCAAGAGGAGCCGGGTCCAGGGCGAGGTGCGCGCGCCGGGCGGCGATGCGCCCAAGAGCGCCGAAGGCGGCGCCATCGGCAACGACAAGTCAGCGGTGACCGGCCAGGAGCGCATCAAGGAACGCGACGCGCGCCGGCCGGACAAGCGCCGGCCCCCGTCTTACTGAACCGTGGCGCTGCCCGGCAACTGATCGGTCCTGGCGGTGAATATCTGCGCCGCATCGACCGCGTCGAAACGGTACTGCTTGCCGCAGAAGTCGCAGCCCACCTCGATGTCACCGCGCTCGGCCAGGATCTCCTCGGCCTCGTGCACGCCCAGGCCGCGGATCATGCCGGCCACCCGTTCGCGGCTGCAGGTGCAGCGAAAGCGCGGGCCCAGCATGCCGGTCTGCGGCTCGAAGCGCAGCAGCTTCTCTTCCCAGAACAGGCGGCGCAGGATGGTTTCCACATCCAGGTTCAGCAACTCGTCGCGCGTCAGGCTCCCCGCCAGGATGGAGATGCGGTTGTAGTCCTCGTTGCGGCCCATCCGGTCTTCCAGCGAGATGCCCTGGGCCTCCGATTCTGCTGAGCCGGCCAGGTTGGCGAGGCCCTTGGTCGGCAGGCGCTGGATCAGGAGACCCGCGGCCACCTTCTCGTCGGCCGCCAGCACCAGGGTCGTGTCGAGCTGCTCGCTTTGCAGCATGTAATGCTGCAGCACGTCGCTCAGCTTCGACAAGGGCTGGTGCTTCTCGTCCATCAGCGGCACCACACCCTGGTAGGTCTGCTGGCCAGGCAAGCGCTCGGCCGGCTCCAGCGTGATGGCGCAGCGGCCCTTGCCGTGCAGATTGACCATCTCGGGCAGCCGCGCCTCGGCCGACACGTTGCCGGTCACCGTCGCGGTGGCGCGCAGGCTCAGGTCGGGCTTGGCCTCGGCCACCGCCACCTTGACCGGCCCGTCGCCGAAGACCTGCAGGATCAACGCGCCCTTGAACTTGATGTTGGCCTGCATCAGTGCGGCCGCCGCCGTCATCTCGCCCAGCAGTTCCGCCACCGGCGGCGGATAGGCGCCGGTGGAGGTGTTGGAGGCGCGGCGCGCCAGGATCTCTGCCCAGGAATCGGTCAGGCGCACGATCATGCCGCGCACCGGCAGGCCGTCGAACAGGAATTTGTGAAGTTCGCTCAAAGCGGGATTTCCTCGGGGTGGCACAACGCGCTCAACCGACCTTCTTCAGGCCCTTGCGGAAGCGCTCGCTGTTGTCCACATAGTGCTGGGCATTGGCACGCAGCCGCGCGGCCGAGGTCTCGTCCAGCGTGCGCACCACCTTGGCCGGCGAGCCGAGGATGAGGGAGTTGTCGGGAAACTCCTTGTTCTCCGTCACCACGCTGCCGGCGCCGACGATGCAGTTGCGGCCGATGCGGGCATTGTTCAAGACCACCGCGCCGATGCCGATGAGCGAGTTGTCGCCGATGGTGCAGCCATGCAGCATGACCATGTGGCCCACCGTCACGTTCTCGCCCAGCGTCAGGGGCGAGCCCAGGTCGGAATGCAGGGCCGACAGGTCCTGCACGTTGCTGTTGCGGCCAATGGTGATGGGCTCGTTGTCGCCGCGCACCACGGTGCCGAACCAGATGCTGGCGTTCTCGCCCAGCAGCACATTGCCGATCAGTTGCGCGCTGTCCGCCACCCAGGCGCCTGCGGCCAGTTGCGGCGCCACGCCGTCGAGTTCATACAAGGCCATTGGTGATCCCCTGTCAAAACTAGAATTGTAGGGATGCACCCACGCCTTCGCGCCTTGGCGGCCTTGCGCCTGGCGGACCCCGATCAGAAAGTCGCCGCCACGCGTGCCCTGGCCGCGAGCGAGGATCTGGCGGCCATCGGCGAGGCGCCCGTGCGCGCAGCGGGCGACGAGGAAGGCGTGCCGGGCCGGCCCGAGCGGCCCTTGCGCGTATCGGCCACCGCGGTGCCCAGGCGCTCGCCGTTCACCACCGAAGGCCGCGCGGCGCTGGTCCATTCGATCTGCCACATCGAGTTCAACGCCATCAACCTGGCACTCGATGCGCTCTGGCGCTTCGACGGCATGCCAGCCGCTTTCTACCTCGACTGGCTGCGCGTGGCCGACGAAGAGGCGCAGCATTTCAGCCTGCTGCATGCGCACCTGCAAGCGATGGGCTGGCGCTACGGCGACTTCCCCGGCCACGACGGGCTATGGACGATGTGCGAGCGCACCCGCGAGGACGTGCTGGCGCGCATGGCGCTGGTGCCGCGCACGCTGGAGGCGCGCGGGCTGGATGCCACGCCGCTGATCCAGGCCAAGCTGCGCCGGGTCGACACGCCCAATGCGCATGCGGCAGTGGGCATTCTGGACATCATCCTGCGCGACGAGGTCGGTCATGTCGCCATCGGCAACCACTGGTACCGATGGCTGTGCGAGCGCAGCGGGCAGGATCCGGAGGCGCTCTATCCGCAACTGGTGAAACGCTATGAGGCACCGCGTCTGAAGCCGCCGTTCAATCTGGAGGCGCGCTCGCGCGCCGGCTTCAGCGCTGAAGAACTGCGCGCGCTGAATGCCGCCCAGTAGGCTATGGCCGCTCTCCAAAAAGCCGGAGCAACCCATATGTGAAACACCGCGGAACCGGCTTCGCCGGGCCGCTGGTGTTGCCCCCTTGAGGGGCACTCGGCTACACGAAGTGAGCCGATACGGGGGTGGGTCTAGCCTCTCGGGTGATGCTGCGCGTGCAACTGCTTCAGGCGCTCGCGCGCCACATGGGTGTAGATGGTGGTGGTCGAGATGTCGGCATGCCCCAGCAGCATCTGCACCGCGCGCAGGTCGGCGCCATGGTTGAGCAGGTGCGTGGCAAAGGCATGGCGCAGGGTGTGCGGAGACAGCGGCGAGCGGATGCCGGCCACCAGCGCGCACTTCTTGACGATGACCCAGAACATCACGCGCGTCATGCCGCTGCCGCGCGCCGTGACGA
Source organism: Variovorax sp. (assembly GCA_035476655.1). GTDB lineage: Bacteria > Pseudomonadota > Gammaproteobacteria > Burkholderiales > Burkholderiaceae_C > Variovorax. Next base: position 1,283 of record DATILH010000149.1, on the reverse strand, counting down.
ACAGGTCGGCCGTCTGCTGTCCGCCCAGGATCGCTTCGCGCGCCTCGTGCAGATAGCGCTCGATCCAGCGGCGCGCTTCGGCGCCGAAGGGCACCAGGCGTTCCTTGTCGCCCTTGCCCAGCACGCGCAGCACGCCGTCGTTGAGGCTCAGGTCGAAGACCTTGAGCGTGACCAGTTCGCTCACGCGCAGGCCGCTGGCATACATCAGCTCCAGCATGGCGCGGTCGCGCATTCCCAGGGGCGTGCCCAGGTCGGGCGCGGCCAGCAGGGCCTCAACCTGCTGTTCACTCAGCGTCTTGGGCACGCGCAGGGCCTGGCGCGCCGGCACCAGGCGCAGGGTCGGGTCGGCATCGATGCGCTTCTCGCGCAGGGCCCAGCGGTAGTAGCGTTTGAACACCGTCAGACGCCGGTTCGCCGAGGTGGCCTTGCCCTTTTGCGAGAGGCGCGCGCCCATGTAGGCCTGCAGTTCGTTCTCTTGCGCGCCGTCCAGCCCCGCTCCGCGCGCGCGCAGCCACAGAGCCAGCAAGCGCAGGTCACGCCGGTAGGCTTCAAGCGTGTTCTTCGCCAGGCCGTGCTCCAGCCACAGGGCGTCGATGAATTCGTCGATCTCGGGATAGGCTTGGGCCGCTTGGGTCATTGGCGAGAGATTACAATCGGGATAGGGGCCGGTCAGCGAAGACCGGGCCCCTCCCACACCACCCGGCATGCGGGTCCGCACCGGGCGGTTCGAGAAGTTGAGGTCAGCATAGGCGGGGAACTCCAAGGCGATCGAAGTATGCGATGGTGAGCACCCGGTTCAGACCGAGTGCGCTGTTGTGCCACCAACGGCGAGAGTTGCCAGCGATCTGGGCCGCCACGTCGCCGCTGGCGCCCAAGGCGCGCAGTGCCCGGTACATGGTCGGGCCCCGACACCAGAACTTCAACTGGATGGCACGTAGTCGGTGGCGCAACCATTCGTCCAGTCGCCGCCAGACCGTGGGCGTCTGCGCCAGTTGGAAGTACGCCTTCCACCCCGGCAGGAACGCTTGCAGGGCCTGTGCGATCTGGTTCATGCTGCGCCCCGTCTGGCGCCGGGTTATCTGGCGAATGCGCTGCTTGTAGCGTTGCACCGCCTCCCCGGCCACGGCCAGTTTCACCTGCTTTTGCGGCGCAGCCCACAGGCAGTAGCCCAGGAACTTGCGCCCCCATGCCGTCGCCACCGCTGTCTTGGCTTCATTGACCTTCAGCCGCAGCTTGGCGTAGCAGGCCCGCAACCCGTCCAGCACCCGTTGACCGGCACGCTT
>DATILH010000148.1:0-81120 GCA_035476655.1 Variovorax sp. | reverse complement strand
GCCGGCGGCACGGGCGGTGCCGGCGGCGCGGGCGGTGCCGGCGGCACGGCCACGGGCGGCAACGGCGGCACGCATACCGCGGGCGCAGGCACCGGCGGTGCGGGCGGCTCGGCCACCAATGGCAGCGCCACCAATGGCGGCGCCAGCAATGGTGACAACACCGCCGGCAGCGGCGGCAACGGCGGCAGCGGCACGGGTGGTGCAGGCGGCGCCGGCAATGGCGGCACCAACACCGGCAACGGCGGCACGGGTGGTGCGGGAGCAGGTGGCACGGGCGGCGCAGGCGGAACCATCACCGTCGACGCGGGCCTGTTCAACATGTCCAACACCATGACCAGCGTCGGTCAGTCGGCGGCCGGTGTGATGCTGGCGAACCAGAACAGCGGCATGGCCTCGCTGGTTCAGCAAAGCGTCAACGTCCAGGCCAACCTGACGGTCGGCGGACCCTGAAGGCGTAGTGCAACTCGGCTAGCGCCACCGCACGGCCCGCGCCACGAAGGCGGGCTGTGCGGTGCGTGGGCCGCTCCGCGCACAACGCCAACATGAAGGAACCAAGGCCATGACAGTTCGGAAAACCCTTGCGTTTGCTTGCCTCGCGCTCGGTGCGATGGGCGTCACGCCCGCCACCGCGCAGACCGCGGACCCAAGCCCACCCCTGGCATCGCCTGCCGCGAACCTGTTCGCCCAACCAGTGGATTCGGAGACTCTCTCCGGCTTCCGGGGCGGCGCGCAGGTGCGCAACAACATGACGCTCGACGGCATCACCGCGGACAACTCGGCCTACGAGGTCAACACGGGTTCGAACACCATCAGCACCGGCTCCTTCGCCAACATGAGCGGGTTGCCGATCGTGGTGCAGAACTCGGGGGCCAACGTGCTGATCCAGAACGCGGTGATCCTGAACGTGACGATGGACTGAGCGAACACGCCATGCGTAGCCTGCTTTGTCTCGCGCTGCTTGCTGCGGCCACTTCGGTGGCTGCGCAGCAGGCCTACATGCCCAGCATGGGCGGGGGCGACTACGTCCTGCCGATCACGAGCATGAAGCAGGCACGCACGCGCACCACGCTCATCCAGAAGTACGACTTCAGTTGCGGCTCGGCGGCGGTGGCAACGCTGCTGACGCATCACTACGGCTACCCGGTCACCGAGGAAGCGGTGTTCCAGGGGATGTACACCACCGGCGACCAAGCGAAGATCCACAAGGAAGGCTTCTCCTTGCTCGACATGAAACGCTACCTGGCGGAGCACGGCTTCGAGGCCGACGGCTTCCAACAGCCACTGGACAAGCTGCGCGAAGCGCGCGTTCCGGCCATCGTGTTGATCAACGAAAGCGGCTACTACCACTTCGTCGTGGTCAAGGGCGTGGAAGGCGACCGTGTGCTGCTGGGTGATCCGGCGCGCGGCACCCGCACCATGTCGCGCCGCGACTTCGAGGCGCGCTGGCAGAACAGCCTGCTGTTCGTGATCCACAACCAGATGGAACGAGCACGCTTCAACGTCGCATCCGAATGGAAAGTCACGCCGCGACCGCCGCTTGGCGAAGGCATCAACCGGGGCAGCATGAGCGACTACACCCTGCCCAAGATGGGCCCGGGAGACTTCTGATGCGCACGCCCCGAACCGCCATCGCCATCCTCGCCTGCGCATGGCTCGCCGGTGCGGGGCAAGCGGGCGAGCCGCTCAAGAGGACCGAGGAAACCTGGATGGCCGTGAGCGATTCGACCCTGGACTCTCAGCGCGGCGGCTTCGACATCGGCACCGGCCTGCTGGTGAACTTCGGCATCTCGCGCGCCATCTACATCAACGGCGTGCTGATGAGCGAGACCACACTGAACTTCGGCCAGTTGGACAAGCTGACGGCCGCGCAGGCCACCGAGTTGGGCCGCCAGTTGAGCACGCTGAACCTGGTACAGAACGGGCCAGGCAACACGGTGGAAGGACCGCTGGGCGGCGTCGGCACCGTCGTGCAGAACACGCTCAACAACCAGAACATTGCCACCCACACGGTGATCAATGCGCAGACCAACGGCATGAGCCTGATGAAGGACCTGAACACCGCGAACACCTTGACCGAAGGCATCGCGCGCGCCGTAGGCGGAAGGTGAGTTGCTAGGCGCCCAGCGCCGTGCACAGCGCGCGCAGATCCGGCACGACCAGGTGCGGTTGTGCCTCGTGTTCCCACGGCCGTTCGTCGCGCACGAGCCATGCGGCCTGCATGCCGGCATCGAGAGCGCCGATGACATCGAGCGCGGCATCGTCGCCCACATGCAGCACTTCCCCGGGCGCCAGGCCCAGCGACGCGGCAGCCGCGTGGAAAATCGGCGCCTGCGGTTTGCCGCTGCCGAAGGCGCGCGCATTGAAGGCGGCGCGAAACCACTGGCCGACGCCCGTCAGGTGGATGTCGGCATTGCCGTTGGAGACGGCCACCAGCGGATAACGGTGCGCGAGCCATTCCAGCGCAGGTGCCGCGTCCTCGTAGAGCGTGACCCGCTGCCGTTCGGCAAAGAAGGCATCGAAAGCCGGTTCGGCCAGGGACGGATCTTCGCCGGCACGCACCAGCGCGGCGCGGATCGACTCGCGGCGCAGGGCGCTCAAGTCGTGCGCAAGGTCGGAGCGCTCCCGCTCGGTAGCCTGCCGCAGTTCGCGCAGCACGCCGGGGCTGACAAGCAACTCGGCCGTGCGCGGGGCTTCGCGCACGAGCCATTGGTGAAGCACCTCCTCGGCGCGTTCGATGGTGGGCCAGATCGGCCAGAGGGTGTCGTCCAGGTCGAGCGAGATGGCGCGAATGCGCGCAACGTCGAGCTTGGGCGACGGGGCTTGCTGAAAGGTCATGCGGGAGAATATACGCATGCGCTTTCGCCCCGAACCTTGCGCCCTGCCCGCGCCAAACACCGCTGCCCAACCCTCCACCGCCATCCTCTGGTGCAACCTCGGCTCCCCTGATGCGCCGACGGAGGCCGCGGTGCGCCCCTACCTGGCGCAGTTCCTGGCCGACCCGCGTGTGGTCGAGATTCCCAAGGCGATCTGGTGGCTGATCCTGCACGGCATCATCCTGCGCACACGTCCGACCAGGTCGGCTGCCAAGTACGCCAGCATCTGGCTGAGCGAAGGCTCGCCGCTCAAGGTGTGGACGGCCAGGCAGGCCGTGCTGCTGCGCGGCTTCCTGGGCGAGCGCGGCCACAGCGTGGTGGTGCTCGACGCGATGCGCTACGGCCAGCCGGCCATCGGCACGCAGCTCGACGCGCTCAAGGCCGAGGGCGTGACACGGGTCCTGGTGCTGCCGGCCTATCCACAGTACTCGGCCACCACCACCGCCAGCGTGATCGACGCCGTCGGCGACTGGAGCCGCAGCATCCGCCGGCTGCCCGAGCTGCGCTTCGTCAACAGCTATCACGACGATCCCGCCTACATCGATGCGCTGGCGCGCAGCGTGCAGCGCCACTGGCAGGCCCATGGCCGCGGCGAGATGCTGCTCATGAGCTTTCACGGCGTGCCCGAGCGCACCGCCCTGCTGGGAGACCCCTACGCGGCGCAATGCCAGGAAACGGTGCGCCTGCTGGCCGAGCGCCTGCAACTGGCGCCGGCCAACTACCGCGTGAGCTTCCAGTCGCGCTTCGGCAAGGCCAAGTGGCTGGAGCCATCAACCGACGCCAGCTTGCGCGCCTTCGGTGCCCAGGGCCTGGCGCGGGTGGACGTGATGTGCCCGGGCTTCACCAGCGACTGCCTGGAGACGCTGGAAGAAATCAGCATGGAAGGCCGCGAAGCCTTCCTGCAATCAGGGGGGAGGGACTTCCACTACATCCCCTGTCTCAACGACGACCCGGCCTGGATCGCTGCGCTGGCCGAGATCGCGCAGCGGCATCTGGCGGGCTGGCCGACTCAGAACTTGCCGAGGTAGTCGCGCTTGCCCACCGGCACGCCCTGGTTGCGCAGCACGTCATAGGCGGTCGTGACGTGGAAGTAGAAATTTGGGATGGCGTAGTGCAGCAGGTACGTCTCGCCTGAAAAGCGCAACTCGCGATCGCGCACCTTCAGCACGATCTCGCGCTCGCCACTGCCCTTGAAGAGCTGGCCGTCTACGCCCTGCACGAAGTCGCGGGTCCTGGCGCAGCGCTCGATGAGCTGGTCGAAGCTCTGTTCCTCGTCCGCAAAGCTGGGCGTCTCAATGCCGGCAAGGCGCGCGATGCAAGCCTTGGCGGCGTCGCTGGCACGTTGCACCTGGCCGGCCAGGTTGAACATGTCGGGCGCCAGACGGGCCTCGATCAGCTTGCCCGGCTCGATGCCCTGCGATTTCGCATGCTCGAAGCCCTTGGAAAGAACATGCGCCAGTTGCTCCAGCCCGCGCGCGAACACCGGGACGGAAGCTTCATACATCGACAAGGCCATCTGCGACTCCAAAAAAATCAGGACGAAGCGCGCATTGTCATGCGCCCCGCCCTTCTTCGCTGGCGGCGATGAAAGCCGCCACCGCGTCCAGCTGCGAAGGTACGTTCAGCGCCGGTGCATGGCCGCAGTCGGGCACCTCGATCAGCTGCAGGCGGCCGCGTGCGCCCGGGCCGCGCATGCGCATCTGCTCGACTGTCTCGCGCAGCACCAGGTCCGAATGCTCGCCGCGCAGGCACAGCACCGGCGCCTCGATGGCGTCGTAGTGAGACCAAAGCAGGTAGTCATCGGGGTGGCTGATGAACTGGCGCACCATGGCCGGGTCGTAGTGCGGCGTGACGCGGCCATCGGGCAGGCGCCGTGTCGAGCTCTCGGTCAGGCGCCGCCACTGCGCATCGCTGAGCCAGCCGAAGGGCGCATAGACCTGACGGTAGAAGGCTTCCAGCTCGCTCACCTTGTCGAAGGCCGGCGGGTTGCCGGCATAGGACCGGATGCGCTGGATCGCTTCGGCCGCCAGTTCGGGCGCGTTGTCATTGAGCGTCAGGCTGGCGATGCGCGCCTTCATGCGCGGCTCCACCAGGCCTGCCGCGCAAACGGTGCCAATCGCGCCGCCCATCGAAGTGCCCACCCAATGCACGCGCTCGAGCCGAAGCTGCTCGCACAGTTGCGCAGCGATGCGCGCGTAGAAGGACAGCTGGTACTCCTCGTCCGGCGCCCGGCTCCATTGGCTGAGGCCACGGCCGATGGTGTCAGGGCAAATCACGCGCCAGCCGCGCGCCGCGAAGTCGGCGGCCAGGTCGTCCATGTCGCGGCAGGTGCGCGCCAGCCCATGCCATGCGATCACCGTGCGCGAGTGTTCGGCGCCCCACTCCAGGAAGTGGATCTCGTGCCCTGCACAGTTCAGGTAGTGCGAGGTGAATGACATGGCTTTGGTCCTGGCTACTTCAGCAGCTTGCCGCTGCTGCCGATCACGGTGACTTCCACATAGCGCGAGCCGATCCGGTTCGCGTTCGAAAAATTGACGAAGACGCCGCCCAGGTCGAAGTTGCTGATCGACTCCAGCGCCTTCACGACCTTGGCTCGCGATGGCGCAGGGCCGGCGCGGCGCAGCGCTTCGACCAGCACCTTCGCGCCGAGAAACTCCTCGAAGCTGGTGTAGTTGGGCTCCTGGCCGGGTGCGTACTTCTTGAGCAGCTGGTGGTACTCGCGCACCGCCGCCAGGTTGGGCTGGTAGGGATAGGGAACCACCTGGCTGATGCCCAGGCCGCGGGCATTGGCCAGCCCGGCAGACTTCACCAGCTCGGCCGGATCCACCACCGAGATGTTGAACAGCTGCGCACCGCCGCCGGCTTCGCGATAACGCTTGATGAAGGCGGCCGCCGGCTTGTTGATGGCGATCATGATGACCGCCTGCGCATCGGATGCCTTGATCTTCTTCACCGCCTCGTCCACCTTGTCGGTGTTGCGCTCGTAGCCTGCCGCTTCCACCAGCTTCATGCCGCGCTTCGTCAGGGCGGCGCTCACGCCGTCCAGGCCGGCCTTGCCGAAGGCATCGTCCTGGTACATCACCGCGATGCGCTGCATGCCCAGGGTGGTGACCTGCTGCACCATGTGCTCGGCCTCGTCGCCATAGCCGGCGCGCACATGAAAAATCCACGGGTTGAAGGGCTTGCGCAGCGGCTCGCCGCCGGTATAGGGCGCCACCAGAGCCGCGCCGCCGCGCTCGAGCACGCCATCGGCGAGCAGCTTGCCGACATTGGCGGTGCCGGCGAAGCCGAACAGCGCCACCACCTCGGGCCTGGCGAGCAGCTCGCGCGTCAGGCGAACCGTCTCGTCGACCTTGTAGCCGTCATCGACCACCTGGTGACGGATGCGCGCACCGTGCACGCCCCCTTGCTCGTTGATCGAGTCGAAATAGATGCGCCCGCCCAGCACCATCTGCTCGCCGGTGCTGGCCAGCACGCCGGACAGCGGTGCCACCTGCCCGATCACCAGGTCGGCGCCTTGCTGCGCGAATGCGCCCATCGCACCCCACCCGATCAACGCCCCCAAGCAACGGGCGCGCCATGTTCTCCAACTGCTTCTTGCCATCTTGTCTCCTGTCGTTATTGCACTTGCCAAATCTCATTTTTTTGTGGCGCGAAGCTTGCCCACTACACCGGTGGGAAAGAAATAGACGGAGAGCACGAAGAGCACGCCCAGCCAGAGCAACCAGCGGTCCGGAGAAAGTACGGCGGCCAGCGCAGGCAAGCCCGCCGCCTGCTCGCTGGCCAGGCGCAGCAGGTCCTGCAGGTAGCTCTGGGCGATGACGAAGATGACGGCGCCGATCACTGCGCCGTAGATAGTGCCCATGCCACCGATCACGACGATCAGGAGCACGTCCACCATGATCTCGAAAGACAGCGAGGTGTCCGGCCCGTTGTAGCGCAGCCAGATCGCCAGCATGGCGCCGGCCAGGGTGGCGAAGAGCGCTGACAGCATGGAGGAGACGGTGCGATACACCACCACCCGGTAGCCGATGGCCTCGGCCCGAAACTCGTTCTCGCGGATAGCCTGCAGCACCCGGCCGAAGGGCGAGTTCACGATACGCAGCAGCGCCAGCACCAGCACCACGGCCAGCACGAAGAGCAGGTAGTAGCACAGCAGCCGCCCGTCGAGCGAGGCGCCGAGGAACGGCTCCTCGGCAAACTCGAAGCTCGGCGAGATGATTTCCGGCAGCTTGAAGGACAGCCCGTCCTCGCCGCCGGTAAAGGCCGAGAGCTGCGAGGCCAGGGTCTGGAAGGCCGCGGCCACGGCCAGCGTGATCATGGCGAAGAAGATGGCGCGCACCCGCAGCGAGAAGAGGCCAATGGCCAGCGACAGCAGCAGCGAGAGCACCAGCGACGCGCCCAGGCCCAGCAGCACCGCACCCCAGGTCGGACCGAGCTTCGAGGCCGAGATGGCGATGCCATAGGCGCCGATGCCGAAGAACATCGTGTGCGCGAAGCTCACGATGCCGGTGTAGCCCAGCAGCAAATCGAAGCTGGCTACCAGCACGATGAAGACCAGGATCTTGGCCGCCACGCTCAGCGCCTTGACGCCCGGGAAGATGAAGGGCGCGAAGGCCAGGCCCAGCACGATGGCCGCCAGCAGCAGCGCCAGCAGGCGGTTGCCCGGCAGGTCGTTGGAAAGAAGTCTTTTGATCATCACCGATTCACCACCGGATAGACGCCTTGCGGGCGCCACAGCAGCACCGCCACCATCAGCGCGATGGTGGAGAACTGCGTCGCCGCCGGCAGCAGGAAGCCGACGTAGTTGTTGATGAGGCCCACCAGCAGCGCGCCGATGAGCGCGCCGGTGGTCGAACCCAGGCCGCCGATGATGATCACGATGAAGATCAGCACGTTGACCTGCGCGCCCATCTGCGGAATCAGGTTCTGCTGGAACAGGCCCCACATGGTCCCGCCCAGGCCCGCCAGCGCGCTGCCGGCCACGAAGATGCCGATGAACAGGAGGCCGATGCGGTAGCCGAGGGACTCGACCATCTCGCGGTCCTGAACGCCGGCGCGGATCAACAGGCCGATCTTGGTGCGGCTCAGGGTCCAGGCCAGCAGGCCGAACACCACCAGGCCAACCACCACTGCCAGCAGGCGGTACTTGCTGATCGCCGCGTCGAAGACGAAGAGCGAGCCGCGCAGCCCCTCCGGCAGCGGCAACGGCAATTGCGCCGGGCCCCAGATCACCTTGATGATCTCCTCGCCGATGATCATCCCGCCCATGGTGATGAGGATTTGCTTGAGGTGCTGGCCGTACACCGGCCGCACGATGAAGCGCTCGAAAGCCAGGCCGATGGCGCCGGCCACCGCCATCGCCACCAGCATGGCGGGGAACACCGCCAGCAGGTTGCGCCACAGTTCCTGCGAGCCGGTCCAGTCGCCCATCAGGCCCAGCACGCTGCTGGCGACGAAGGCGCCCAGTGCGATGAACACGCCGTGGCCGAAGTTCAGCACGTCCATCAGGCCGAAGACCAGGGTCAGGCCGGAGGCGATGACGAAGATGATCATGCCCATGGCCAGGCCCGCCACGGTGAGCGTGAGCCAGGTCGAAAAGGAGCCGGTGAGCGGTAGCGCGATCAGCGCCAGCACAGGAGCCAGCAACAGCGGCTTCCAGTCCATTTCAAGTTTCATAGTGCGAGCCCCAACAGGCGCTGCTGCAATTCCTGGTCTTCTGCGAAGGCCGCCATGCTGCCGGCATGCACGACGCGGCCGTTGTCCATCACGGCCACGGTATCGCCCAGGCGCTGGGCGAAGTGGATGTTCTGCTCGACCAGCAGGATGGTGACGCCGCTTCGCTTGAGCTCGCCGAAGGCGTCGATCATGTTGTTGATGATGGCCGGCGCCAGGCCCTTGCTGGGCTCGTCGATGATGAGCAACTGGCGCGGCTCGACGATGGCGCGCGAGACCGCCAGCATCTGCTTTTGCCCGCCAGAGAGCTTGCCGGCCGGATGGTTCCAGAACTTCTCCACCGCGGGGAAGAGCTTGAAGATCCACTTCAGGCGCGCGTCGTCCATGTCCTCTGCGCGTTTCGCACTGCGCGCGGCCAGCAGCATGTTCTCCTTGACCGTGAGGTCGGAGAAGATGCCCATGTTCTCCGGCACGTAGGCAATTCCGAGGTCCGCGATCTGCGGCGTCGGCAACTGCGTGATGTCCTGCTCGCCCAGGCGCACCCTGCCCTGCGACGCATGCCACAGGCCCATGATGGTTCGCAAGGTGGTGGTCTTGCCGGCGCCGTTTCGGCCGAGCAGCATGGTGAGCTGGCCCTTGGGCACCGCGAGGTCGACGCCGTGCAGGATGTGATAGGCGCCGATGTGCGTGTGCACGCCTTCCAGTGCCAGGAGGTTCATGCGGCCTCCTTGACAACGCCGAGATAGGCTTCCTGCACCACGGGAGATGCAATGACTTGCGCCGGCTCGCCGTCGGCCACCAGGGTGCCGTTGTGCAGCACGATGATGCGGTCGGCCAGTTCGCGCACAACGTCCATCTTGTGCTCCACCAGAAGGATGGTCTTGGTCTTGTCCTTCTTCAGCTGGCGGATCAGGTCGAGGATGACCGGCGCCTCGGCCGCGTTCATGCCGGCCGTCGGCTCGTCGAACATGAAGACCTTGGGCTCCAGCGCGATCAGCAAGGCCACCTCCAGCTTGCGCTGGTCGCCGTGCGGCAGGCTGGCCACGGTGTCGTGCTCGCGCGCCTTCAGTGCCACCTGCGCCAGGATCTCGTCGGCACGCGCCGTCAGGCCACGATGGTCGCTCCAGATGCTCCACAGATTGAGGCCGCGACGGTGTGCACCGTCGCGCGTGGCCTGCACCGCCAGGCGCACGTTCTCCAGCACCGTCAGGTGCGGAAAGAGATTGGTGAGCTGGAAGGCACGCCCCAGGCCGGCACGGGTGCGCGCCGAGGGCGAGAGTCCGGTCAGCGGTCGGCCGTCGAGCCACGCCGTTCCGCTGCTGGCATTGAGCTGGCCCGAGATCAGGTTGAAGTAGGTCGTCTTGCCCGCGCCATTGGGGCCGACGATGGCGGTGAGCGTGCCCGGCGCGAAGGCGCAGGACACGGAATTCACCGCCACGTGGCCGCCGAAGCGGATGGTGAGGTCTCGGGTTTCCAGCATGGCTTTCTATTGCACGATCACGGACAGGTGCCGATCACGTAGTAGTTGGTTGCAGTTTGCTTCAGCGTCGTCGTGACGAAGGTGTTCCACAGGCCCATGTTCTGGTTGGAGCCATTGGCCAGCGCGTAGCCGCCGCTCTGGTGCGCGCGGCCGGCCTGCGTGTGAGCGTAGTTCGAGGCGGTGAAGCATTGCGGTGCGGCGCCGCCCCCGGTGGTGGTGCCCGTGGCCGGCGCCGAGAGCACGCCCTCGGCGCCGCTCGAGTCGACCGCGCTCACGGTCCAGCTGTAGGTGGTCGAGGCAGTCAGGCCGGTGTCGTTGTAGCTGGTGGCGCTGACCAATGCCGCATTGACCTTGCTGGCGTTGCGGTAGACGTTGTAGCCGCTGGCGCCGGAGACCGCGGTCCAGCTGACCGTCATGCTGCTGCTGGTGGCGCCGGAAGTGGCAACGCTGGCCGGCGCCGGCAGTGCCGTTCCGCCGCCGCCAGCGCTGCCGGAGGCGAGATGGTCCACCATGGCTTTGATCGCGGCCACCTGGGTGCCGGCGCGCTGCGCGAAGTTCGTGCCGTACCAGCCGATCCAGTCCCAGCAGCCGTTGGGGTTCGCCAGCGAGCCGCTGGCCGCCGTCGGGTGGCTGCCGTTGTCCGCCCGCGCCTGCGGGAACAGCACGATGATGCTGTTGGTGTCAGCCCAGCGCGTGTAGCCCGTGTTCTTGAGGAACTTGTCGCCGACGGTCGCGTAGCTCTGCACGCAGCCGTGCAAGGCCACGTGGATCTTGCAGACCGCGCCGGCGGCGCAATTGGCCGGCACATAGACCCAGCCGGTCGGCGCGACGCCGGCATTGGTGGTGAAGGCCGTCTGGTTGAACTCGATGTAGTTGGCCGCGGCCGGCGCGTTGTTGCGCGCGTTCAGCGTGCCGTAGAACCTGGTGAAGAGGGCCTTGGCGCCGTCGTAGCCGCAGTTGCTGATGTAGGGCGAGGCGCTGCTGCTGCAGGCGTTGTTGCCGGTGGCGTCGAAGTCGGTCGGGAACACATGGGCGGTGCTGGCGCGCTTGATGTATTCCAGGTTGGCGGCCAGCACCCCGTTGTTGTTGTACTGGGTCTGCAGCGCGTTCATCGGGTTGGGGCCGACGGTGAAGTCGCTGTTGCCGACGAACATGTAGATCCTCTGGCTGGCGACGTTGGCCAGTGGGTCGATGGCGGTGCCGCTCCAGTTGTTGAGGTCGGCCTGCATGGTGTTCAGCATGCTCGCACTGACCGTGGCGTTGTACATGCAGGCCGTGTAGTTACTGTGGCCAGCGCACATGTAGGGCCCGCCCGCAAACACGCCCACGCCCTTGAAGGTGCCCGAGAAGGCGTAGCCGAGCTGGTTGGCCATGAAGCCGCCCCCGGACAGGCCGGATACCGTGGTCTGGCTGGCGTCGACATTGAGCGCGGGCAGCGCCACCACCGCTTGCGCGGGCGACGCTGCAGCCATGACCGAAACAACCACTGCGAAGCCAAGAATCGCCGACGGAATCTTCATTGCATGTCTCCTCGTTGTTTTCATTTGCTCTGACGGCTTGGGGCGGGAATGTGCCGCTGCGCGTTTGCGCATGCGGCGGCGAGACCGGCCACGCGCAAGGGCGGGCCGGCGTTTCGGTTGCGGGTGGTGCAGCGCCACGCGAGCGCCAGGGAGCCCTGGGCTCCCTTGGCCTCAGCGCTTGTTCTTGATCGGAATGTTCATTTCCTCAGGCTTGATCTCGTGCACCAGCTCCGGCACGCCCCAGGCAAAGGCCGGGTCCGCCTTGATCTTGAAGTGGTACATGCTCTGCATCGCCTGGTGGTCTTCCTTGCGGAAGGTCATCTTGCCCTTGGGCGTGTCGAAGCTCATGCCTTCCATGGTGGAAATGAGCTTGTTGGTGTTGGTGTCGCCGCCTGTCTTCTTCAGCGCGGTCACCAGCGCCATCGCGGCACTGAAGCCGCCGGCAGTGAAGAAGTCCGGCGGTGCCTTGAACTGCTTGTAGTGCATGGCGACCATCGCCTCGTTCACCGGGTTCTTCGGGATGCCGAAGTAGTAGTAGGTGGCGCCTTCCATGCCGGGGAAGCGCTTGTAGGCGGTCATGGCCGGCAAGATGTTGCCGCCGGTGCCCACGTCGATGTTGAAGCGCTTCTTCAGGTCGGCATCGGCCAGGGCGTTGAAGGGATTGGTGGCACCGGCCCAGACCACGGCGATCACCTTGCGGCCCGGCTTGTCCTTGAGCGCATCGACCATGCGCTGGATGCCGGCGGTGAAGTCGGTGGTGGCGGGCGGCAGGTATTCCTCGTGGACGATCTTGGTCTTCTTGAGCGCGTCCTTGAAGGCCTTCACGCCGTCGCGGCCAAAGGCATAGTCCTGCGCCAGCATGGCCATCGAGATGTCGCTGGCGTCCGAGGCCACGGCGTTGCTGATGGCGTCCTGGCTGGAGTTGCGGCCGGTGCGGAAGATGTACTTGTTCCACTTGTCGCCGGTGATCGAGTCGGCCACTGCGGGCTCCACCAGCAGGATCTTCTTGTATTCCTCGGCCACCGGCAGCAGGGCCAGTGCCACGCCCGACGACGTCGGGCCAATGGCCAGCGCCGCCTTGTCATCCGAGTAGGCGGCGGCCAGCAGCGACTTGCCCAGGTCGGGCTTGCCCTGGTCGTCCTTCTCGATGATCTCGATCTTCTTGCCGTTCACCGTCATCGTGCCGCCGGTGGCGTACTCCAGGCCCATCATCAGGCCGGTCTGGGTCTGCTTGCCGTAGGCTTCCAGCGGGCCGGTCTTGCTGTAGATGTGCGCGACCTTGATGACGTCGGACTGGGCCCAGGCGGGCAGGCAGAAGGCGCCTGCGACGAGGGCGGCAGCCACGAGATTGCGACGATGCATTGCTTTGTCTCCTTTTAGGGTGATGGCTGAATATTGCACAGTTCGTGCCAGCCGCCGGGCCCGTGATTTCAGGGGACTTACCCTGGGTTCACCGAGGGAAGAGACAAAGTTCAAACAATGCAATTGCCTGCAAGCCAGGCAATTGCATGACTCTTATACAGGGTTTACCAGACGGTCATAGAGCGTCGCGCGCGAGATGCCCAGCAGGCGCGAAGCAGCCAGCTTGTTGCCGCCGGTGGCCGCCATGGCGGCGGCAATGGCCTGGCGCTCGAGTTCGGCCACCTGCTCGTCCAGCGGACGCAGCAGCGCGGCGGCACGGGCCTGGTCATCATGCGCCGGTGCGCTGTCGTGCGGCGGCGCCGCTTCGATGCGCTCCACGCCCGCCTCTCGCATGATGCGCTCCAGTTGCGCAGCATCGATACGCTGCGAGTCGCTGCGCATCGTCACCTGCTCCAGCACGTTGCGCAGCTCGCGGATATTGCCGCGCCAGTGCTGCGCGGCCAGCAGGGCCAGCGCATCGGGCGTGAGTTCGGGCGGCGCCTCGCCGCTGCGCAGCGCCATGTCCTCGCCCAGCACTTCCACCAAGGCCGGAATGTCGGCGCGCCGATCGCGCAGCGGCGGCACCCGCAGCGGCAGCACGTTGAGGCGGTAGTACAGGTCTTCACGGAAGCGCCCATCGCGCACCAGCGCCGGCAAGTCGCGCGAGGTGGCGGCGATCAGGCGCGCATCGAAAGGCACCAGCTTGTTGGAGCCCAGCGGCTCGATCTCGCCCTCTTGCAGCGCGCGCAAGAGCTTGGCCTGCAGGCCCAGTGGCATATCGCCGATCTCGTCCAGGAACAGGGTGCCGCCATCGGCCAGCTTGAACTTGCCGTCGCGACCCCGGCGGTCGGCGCCGGTGTAGGCACCCGGCGCCACGCCGAAGAACTCGGCCTCGAGCAAGGTGTCGGGCACTGCGGCGATGTTCACGCTGACGAAATGCCCGCTGGCTCGCGCCGAGGCGGCATGGATGGCATGCGCCAGCAGCTCCTTGCCGGTGCCGGTTTCGCCCAGCAGCAGTACCGGGCTGGAGGACTGTGCCGCACGCCGCGCATGGCGCTTGACTTCCACCGCGGCCGGGCTGCTGCCGACAAAGCTGGCAAAGGTGTACTTGGAGCGCCGCTGCCCGTCGGCCGCATGCTTGAACAACGGGTTGGCGCGCTGGCTGGCGAGCTCGCGCCGCGCATCGTCCAGGTCGCGCTGCAGCAACGCGAACTTGCTGATGAGCGGGGCCAGCGTGGTCTGGGGCTGGTCGAACAGTACGATGCCGATCGCGCCGATCACCTTGCCCAGCCCGCTGCCCGCCGCGCGGTCCTCGCCTTCATGCAGCGGGAGGCGGCTGACCACGAAGGTGCCGGCCTTGTTGGTGAGCAGGTCGATCAGGATCGGCTCGCCGGTCTCCAGCACCTGGCGCATCAGCGTGTTGGGAATCACCTCCTCCACCATGTGGCCGAGGAACTCGTCTTCCGACTGGAAGCCCAGCGCCGGCAGGAAGCGCTTGTAGCCCTCGTTCATCCAGACGATGCGGCCCGTGCGGTCGACCAGGAACATGCCCTGGCTGATGCTGGAGAAGAGCTGGAACATCGAGCGCGCGGCGAGCGCGCGAATGCCTTCGGAATCGAAAGGCAGTTCGGCGGCGCCCTTGGCTGAAGCGGTAGCGGGATCGGACATGGTGCAAATCGTAGCGCCGTGGCGTGACTGGCCCACAGCGCGCATCAATCGCTGGCGCAACCCTCATCAATGATGGGTACAGGGGATACCGAAAATGGGCGCCCAACTTGCTATGCTCCGCAGCTTGCGCGCGAGCCAAGGCCAACCCAGCTAGCGCCTGAACCGGAACCGGCCCCGGTCTCCTTTTGTTGCCGGTTCCGCCAACCCCGCCACGAGCGGCATACCTGGACATCATGAGGAAACCACGCCTCCACGCGCTTCTTTGCCTGAGCGCCCCCCTGCTGTTGCTGACAGCCTGCGCCACGCGCCCGCCCGAACGGGCCGCCGACCCCACTCCCGCGCAATGGCATGTGCCGCTGCCGCACGATGGCGCCATCACCCTGATGGCCGACTGGTGGCGCCGGCTCGATGACCCGCTGCTGGTCGATCTGATCGATGCGGCCCAGACCGAAAGCCCCAGCATCGCCAGCGCCGCGGCTCGCATCGCCGACGCCAAGGCGGCGCGCGTCGCCACCGGCGCGGCCATGGTGCCCAACCTGAACGGCAACCTGCAGGCCAGCCGCGGCAACACACTCTCGGCCGCCGCGCCGAACCAGCCGGCGCTGGGGCCGATCACCACCTTGCAGGCCGGCCTGCAGTCGAGCTGGGAGATCGACCTCTTCGGCGGCCTCGCCGCCGGCCGCGACACCGCACAGGCCCAGCTCGACGGCGCGAATGCGCGCTGGCACGAGGCGCGCGTTTCGGTGGCGGCGGAGACGGCGTCGAACTATTTCGACGAGCGTGCCTGCCAGCGCGAACTGCAGGTCTCGATCGCCGATGCGCGCTCGCGCAGCGAAACAGCGCAGCTCACCGAGATGGCCGCCAAGGCCGGCTTCCAGGCGCCGGCCGATGCTGCACGGGCACGCGCCAGCGCCTCCGATGGCGCCTCGCGCCTGACGCAGCAGCGCGCCCAGTGCACCCTGCTGCGCAAGGCGCTGGTGGCGCTGACCGGCCTCGACGCCGCCGCGCTGGACGGCAAGCTGGACGCCGCGCCGGTCCAGCCGGTCCCACCCGGAGTGGGGACCATCGATGCGGTGCCGGCCGCGACGCTGGCACAACGTCCCGACGTGTATGCGGCCGAACGCGCGGTGGCCGCGGCCAGCTTCGATGCCGGGGCTGCGCAGGCGAGGCGCTATCCGCGGCTGAGCCTCACGGGATCGATTTCCGCCCTGCAGTTCCGCATGGGTGACTTCCGCCAGAACCTCGACACCTGGAGCATCGGCCCGCTGCTCTTGGAGGTGCCGATCTTCGACGGCGGCACCCGCGCCGCCAATGCCGAGGCGGCGCGCGTGCGCTACGACGAGGCGGTGGCGCAGTACCGCTCGACCGTGCGGCAGGCCGTGCGCGAGGTCGAGTCGGCCCTGGTTACCCTGCAAAGCACCAACGACCGCTTCGCCGACGCCACCGATGCGGTGACCAACTATCAGAGTTCCTTCAACGCCACCCAGGCGCGCTACGACACGGGCCTTGCCAGCCTGTTCGAGTTGGAAGATTCGCGCCGCACCCTCTTCGTCTCGCAGACCAACCTGGTCGGCCTGCAGCGCGCCCGCGCCGAGGCCTTCGTCACCCTCTATCGCGCCATGGGCGGCGGCTGGCAACGGCCGGATACCACCGCCGTTTCCTCCGCTTCGACTTCGCCATGATCAAGAACATCAAACGCTCCACCCTCCTCGTCGCGCTGGCCGTGCTGCTGGTGGCCGTCGCCCTGGCCGTCGTCTTCGCAGCGCGGCCGAAGGCCGATTCGCAACCGCAGGACGAGGTCAAGCCGGCCGCTGCCCCGGCCCGCCCGGCGCTGACAGTGACCGTGGCCAAGCCGGAAGACACCGAACTCGTGCTCACCCTGCCGGCCAACGGCAACATCGCCGCCTGGCAGGAAGCGAGCGTGGGCTCGGAAGCCAGCGGCCTGCGCCTGTCCGAGGTGCGCGTCAACGTGGGCGACATGGTGAAGAAGGGCCAGGTACTGGCCACCTTCTCCGGCGAATCGGTGCAGGCCGACCTGGCGCAGGCCCGGGCCGCGCTGGTCGAGGCGCGGGCCACCGCCGCCGATGCCGCCGGCAACGCGGCACGTGCGCGTACCCTGCAGGCCACCGGCGCACTGAGCCAGCAGCAGATCAACCAGTACCAGACGGCCGAGCAGACGGCCAAGGCCAAGGTCGAGGCCGCCAAGGCAGTGCTGGCAGCGCAGGACGTGCGCATCCAGAACACCCGCGTGCTGGCGCCGGACGACGGCGTGATCTCCTCGCGCACCGCCACCGTCGGCAGCGTGCTGAGCGCCGGCACCGAACTGTTTCGCCTGATCCGCCAGGGCCGCCTGGAATGGCGTGCCGAGGTCACGGCCAGCGAGCTGGGCCGCATCGCGATCGGCACGCCGGCCACGGTCACCAGCGCCAGCGGTGCGCAGGTCAAGGGCACGGTGCGCAGCGTGGCGCCGACGGTGGACGCGCAAACACGCAATGCCCTGGTCTATGTCGACCTGCCGGGCGCCATGAGCGGCAGTTCTTCCATCAAGGCCGGCATGTTCGCCAACGGCAATTTCGAGCTGGGACACAACCAGGCCAAGACGGTGCCGCAGGCCTCGATCGTGCCGCGCGACGGCTTCAACCATGTGCTGATCCTGCAGCCCGACCAACGCGTGCAATCGCTCAAGGTGGAAATCGGCCGCCGGGTGGGCGACCGGGTCGAGATCAAGACCGCGCTGCCGGCGGATGCCAAGGTGGTGGTGCAAGGGGCCGGCTTCCTCAACGAGGGCGACCTGGTGCGCGTGGTGGATAGCACCGCCAAGAAGGAAGGCACGCCATGAACGTCTCGGCCTGGTCCATCCGCAACCCGATCCCGGCGGTGATGCTGTTCGTGCTGCTGACCTTCGGCGGCCTGATTTCCTTTGGCGCAATGAAGGTGCAGAACTTCCCGGACATCGACCTGCCCACGGTCACCGTCACCGCCGCCTTGCCCGGCGCCGCGCCATCGCAACTCGAGAACGACGTGGCGCGCAAGCTGGAGAACTCGATTGCCACCATCCAGGGCCTCAAGCACATCACCAGCAAGGTGCAGGACGGCGCGGTCAACCTGATGGTCGAGTTCCGTCTGGAAAAGCCCGTGCAGGAAGCGGTGGACGATGTGCGCTCGGCCGTGCAGCGCGTGCGCGCCGACCTGCCGGCGGACCTGCGCGACCCGGTGGTGGGCAAGCTGGACTTCGCGGCGCAGCCGGTGCTGGCCTTCACCATCGCCTCCTCGCGCATGGATGCCGAAGGCCTGTCCTGGTACGTGGACAACGACATCAGCAAGATGCTGCTGGCCGTGCCCGGCGTCGGCGCGGTCAACCGCGTGGGCGGCGTCACGCGCCAGGTGCACATCGACCTGGACCCGCAGCGCCTGCAAGCTTTGGGCGCCACGGCGGCCGACATCTCGCACCAGCTGCGCATGATGCAGGTGGAAAGCGCGGGCGGGCGCACCGACCTGGGCGGCAGCGAGCAGCCGGTGCGCACCCTGGCCACGGTGGAATCGGCCGACCAGCTGGCCAACATCCAGGTCCCGCTGACGGACGGCCGGCGCATCCGCCTGGACCAGGTGGCGCGCATCAGCGACACCATCGCACAGCCGCGCTCGGCCGCGCTGCTGGACGGCAAGTCGGTGGTGGGCTTCGAGGTGGCACGCGCCCGCGGCGCCAGCGAGGTCGAGGTCGGCCGCGCCATCCAGAAGAAGCTGGCCGAGCTGCGTGCAACGCGGCCCGACATCCAGCTGACCGAAGCCTTCAACTTCGTCGACCCGGCCGAAGAGGAGTACGAGGGCTCGCTGCACCTGCTCTATGAAGGCGCCATCCTGGCGGTGCTGGTGGTGTGGCTGTTCCTGCGCGACTGGCGCGCCACGCTGGTGTCGGCGGTGGCGCTGCCGATGTCGGTGATCCCCGCCTTCATCGGCATGTACTTGCTGGGCTTTTCCATCAACGTGGTGACGCTGCTGGCGCTGTCGCTGGTGATCGGCATCCTGGTGGACGACGCGATCGTGGAAGTCGAGAACATCGTGCGCCACCTGCGCATGGGCAAGTCGCCCTACCAGGCGGCCATGGAAGCGGCCGACGAGATCGGCCTGGCGGTGATCGCCACCACCTTCACCCTGATCGCGGTGTTCCTGCCCACCGCCTTCATGAGCGGCGTGGCCGGCAAGTTCTTCAAGCAGTTCGGCTGGACCGCCTCGCTGGCGGTGTTCGCCTCGCTGGTGGTGGCGCGCATGCTGACGCCAATGATGGCGGCCTACATGCTCAAGCCCATCGTCACGGCCGAGAAGGAGCCGCGGTGGCTCAGCACCTACATGTGGATGTCGCAGTGGTGCGTCAAGCACCGGCTGGCGACCATGATCCTGGCCACCCTGTTCTTCTTCGGCTCGGTGGCGATGATCCCGCTGCTCAAGACCGGCTTCATCCCGCCCGACGACAACTCGCAGACCCAGGTCTACCTGCAACTGGCGCCCGGTGCCACCCTGGCGCAGACGCAGTCGGCGGCCGAGGAGACGCGCCGGCGCGTGATGGCCGTGCCGCATGTGAAGAGCGTCTACACCACCATCGGCGGCGGCAGTGCCGGCGGTGATCCCTTCGCCAGCTTCGGCACGCCCGAGACGCGCAAGGCCACGCTCACCATCCAGCTCGATGCGCGCGGCGACCGGCCGCGCAAGCAGGTCATCGAGAACGAGATCCGCGCGGCGATGGTCAGCATGCCCGGCGTACGCAGCACCGTGGGCCTGGGCGGCTCCGGCGAGAAATACATCCTGGTGCTGGCCGGAGAAGATCCCCATGCGCTGACGACCGCCGCGCGCGCGGTGGAGCGCGATCTGCGCACCATCCCCGGCCTGGGCAACATCACCTCCACCGCCAGCCTGGTGCGCCCGGAGATCGCGGTGCGTCCCGACTTCGCCCGTGCCGCCGACCTGGGCGTGACCAGCAGCGCCATCGCCGAGACGCTGCGCGTGGCCACCCTGGGCGACTACGACCAGAACCTGCCCAAGCTCAACCTGGCGCAACGCCAGGTGCCGATCGTGGTCAAGCTGGCAGACTCGGCGCGCCAGAGCCTGTCCGTGCTCGAACGCCTGGCCGTGCCCGGCGCGCGCGGCCCGGTCATGCTGGGCCAGGTGGCCGCACTCACCACCGAAGGCGGCCCCGCGGTGATCGACCGCTACGACCGCTCGCGCAACGTCAACTTCGAGATCGAGCTGTCGGGCGTGGGCCTGGGCGATGCCAAGATGGCGGCCGAGGCGCTGCCCTCCATGCGCAACCTGCCGCCTGGCGTGCGCGTGGCCGAGGTGGGCGACGCCGAGATGATGACCGAGCTGTTCGCCAGCTTCGGCCTGGCCATGCTCACCGGCGTGCTGTGCATCTACATCGTGCTGGTGCTGCTGTTCAAGGACTTCCTGCACCCCATCACCATCCTGTGCGCGCTGCCGCTGGCGCTGGGCGGTGCCTTCGTGGGCCTCCTGATCGCCGACAAGGCCTTCTCGATGCCCTCGCTGATCGGCCTGATCATGTTGATGGGCGTGGCCACCAAGAACTCCATCCTCTTGGTGGAATACGCCATCGTGGCGCGCCGCGAGCATGGCATGTCGCGCTTGGAAGCGCTGCGCGACGCCTGCCACAAGCGCGCCCGGCCCATCATCATGACCACCCTGGCCATGGGCGCCGGCATGCTGCCCATTGCCATCGGCATGGGCATCGCCGACGCCAGCTTCCGTTCTCCAATGGCGGTGGCGGTGATCGGCGGGCTGATCACCTCCACCGTGCTCAGCCTGCTGGTGGTGCCGGCGGTGTTCACCTACATCGACGACATCCAGCACTGGGTGCGGCGCACCGCGCGCAAGCTGCGCGGGAAGGCGCCGGACCCGCACATCGACGACGACCTGCGGCCCTCCTCCTCCGCGGGCTGAGCCACTGGCGATCCGCTTCGTCGCTAGACGATGCGGATCGCCAGCGTCTCCTTCACCTCTTCCATCACCACATAGCTGTTGGACTGCGCCGCCACAGGCAGCTTCTTGAGGATGTCGCCGAGCAGGCTGCGGTATTCCTCCATGCCGCGCAGCCGCGCCTTGACCAGGTAGTCGAAGCCGCCGGAGACCAGGTGGCATTCCTGCACCTCGGGCATCAGCAGCAGCTCGTCGCGCACCTTGTCGAAGACCTCGCCCGACTTGGATGCGAGGGTGATCTCCACGAATACCAGCACCGTGCGCCCGAGCGCTGCCGGATTGATGCGCGCGTGATAGCCGGTGATGACACCGGCGCGCTCCAGCCGCTTGACGCGCTCCGAACAAGGCGACATCGACAGGCCGATGCGCTCGGCCAACTCGGTGTTCGAGATGCGTCCGTTCTGCTGAAGGATGTCCAGGATCTTGAGGTCGATACGGTCGAGTTCGAGCATTTGCGGTTCAGGGGCCACTTGGGAAGAAGTTTCCAGTTGGATTTTCTGCCAAGAACGTCAATTTCAGTGATTCTTTCCGATTCAACTACCAGAAACTATGGAAATTCCAAGACCTGATTGAAGCAAGCAATGAAAGTCATCGTTCTCGGCGGCGGCGTGATCGGCACCACCACGGCCTACTACCTGGCGCGCTCGGGCGCCGAAGTGACGGTGCTGGATCGGCAGGACGGCGTGGCCGAGGAAACCAGCTTTGCCAACGCCGGCCAGGTCTCGCCCGGCTATTCCACGCCGTGGGCCGCGCCGGGCATTCCGCGCAAGGCCATCAAGTGGATGTTGCAGCGAAAGCATGCGCCGCTGGCGATCCGCCCCGATGGCAGCCTGTTCCAGCTGCGCTGGATGGCCGCCATGCTGCGCAACTGCTCGCCCGAGCGCTATGCGGTCAACAAGGAACGCATGATGCGCGTGGCCGAGTACAGCCGGCGCTGCTTGCAGCAACTGCGCCAAGACACCGGCATCGCCTATGAGCAGCGCACGGGCGGCACCCTGCAGCTCTTTCGCACGCAGGCGCAGCTGGACGCCGTGCAGCGCGACATCGCGGTGCTCGAAGAATGCGGCGTGCCCTACGAACTCCTGACCCCCGAGCAGCTCGCCGATGTGGAGCCGTCCCTGGCGCAGGCGCGCGAACGCCTGACCGGCGGCCTGCGCCTGCCCAAGGACGAAACCGGCGACTGCCACCTCTTCACCCGCTCGCTGGCGCGCCTGGCTGCCGAGTTGGGCGTGCAATTTCGCTTTGGCGCAGCAGTGGACGAACTGCTGTTCGACGGCGATCGCATCAATGGCGTGCGCGTCGGCAGCGAGGTGTTGAAGGCCGACCGCTATGTGCTGGCCTTCGGCAGCTACAGCCGCCAGGCGCTGGCGCAACTCGCCATCGACATTCCCGTCTACCCGGTCAAGGGCTACTCGCTCACCGTGCCGCTGGTCGACCCCGAGCTGGCTCCGCGCTCGACGGTGCTGGACGAGAGCTACAAGATTGCCGTCACCCGCTTCGACGACCGCATCCGCGTCGGCGGCATGGCCGAACTGGCCGGCTTCGACCTGCGCCTGGATCCGCGCCGCCGAGCCACGCTGGAGATGGTGGTGCAGGACCTCTTCCCCGGCGGCGACGTCGAGCGCGCCAGCTTCTGGACCGGCCTGCGCCCGATGACGCCGGACGGCACGCCGATCGTCGGCGCCACGTCGTACTCGAACCTGTTCCTCAACACCGGCCACGGCACCCTGGGCTGGACCATGGCCTGCGGCTCCGGCAAGCTGGTGGCCGACATGATGACCGGCCAGCATCCGGAAATCAGCATCGAAGGCTTGGCGATGAGCCGCTACGCCCGCCCGCCGCGCGTGCGCATGGGCGGCCAGCGGCCGGCGATTGGCGCCAGCGCCTGATTGACGGGTGCGGCCCGGGCCGCACAATGGACTGCATCCATGCCCTGCAGGAGGATGTGACCATGACGCACCAGCCGATCGCACTCGGTGCCGCGCTGATGGCGCTGAGCCTGGGTGCCGCGGCCCAGGCCCCGGCGCTCACGCCGCAGCAACGCTATGAACAGCAGATCGCGTACTGCAACAGCGGCAAGCTGCCCGACCCGGTGCGCAACGCCTGCGTCCGCGACGCCGGCCTGGCCCTGGACCGCGCACGCGGCGGCCCGCCCGGGAACGTGACCACCACCTCGCAGGACGGCCGCGCCACCATCATCAGCCCGGCCGGCCTGCCGCCGCCCAACAGCGGTTCGGACGAGATCACCTCGCCGGATGGTCGCTCGACCATCGTGCTGCCGGCGAATCAGGCGCGCTGACCGGCTGCGAGCCGCAAGGCCCGTTTCTCGCCGAGGCGCTTCGCCAGCCGCGGCAGCACCAGCACGCCCACGATGATGACGATCAGCACGATCGACATCGGCCGCTGCACGAACACCACCGCGCTGCCTTCGCCGATCGACATGGCGTTGCGCAGCTGCGCTTCGGCCAGGGGCCCGAGGATCATGCCCACCACCACCGGCGCCGTCGGGAAATCGAAGCGGCGCATCAGCACGCCCAGGATGCCGATGCCATAGAGCAGGTACAGGTCGAAGGCGCTCTGGCGCATGCCGTAGGCCCCCACCGTGGCGAAGATCAGGATGCCGGCATAGAGCTGCGGCTTGGGGATCTTCAACAGCTTCACCCACAGGCCCACCATCGGCAGGTTGAGCACCAGCAGCATCACGTTGCCGATGTACAGCGACGCGATCAGTGCCCACACCAGTGCGGCCGAAGTGGTGAACAGCTGCGGCCCCGGCTGGATGCCGTAGTTCTGGAAGGCGCCCAGCAGGATCGCCGTCGTGTTCGAGGTCGGGATGCCCAAGGTCAGCAGCGGTATCAACGCCGCCGTCACCGTCGCATTGTTGGCCGCTTCCGGGCCGGCCACGCCTTCGATGGCACCCTTGCTGCCGAACTCCGCCTTGATCTCCGGGTCCTTGGCCAGCTTCTTTTCGGTGGCGTAGCTCAGGAAGGTCGGGATCTCGGTGCCGCCGGCCGGGATGCAGCCGAAGGGCGTGCCGATCGCCGTGCCGCGCAGCCAGGCCGGGATCGAGCGCCGCCAGTCGCGCCCGGTCATGTGCACCCGGCTCAGCTTGTTCTGCTCATCCACGGTCTTGCCTTCGAACAGCACCGCGTAGAGCACCTCGGCCACCGCGAACAGGCCGACCGCCACCAGCACGATCTCGATGCCGTCCAGCAGTTCCGGCATGCCGCCAGTGTAGCGGCCCTGGCCCGAGATCTGGTCCAGGCCCACGCAGCCGATGGCCAGGCCGGCGAACAGCGCCGTCATGCCGCGCAGGGTGCTCTTGCCCAGCACCGCGCTCACGGTGGTGAAGGCCAGCATCATCAGGAGAAAGTACTCGGGCGGCCCCAGCTTGACCGCGAACTCGGCCACATAGGGCGCGAACAGCGTCACGATCACCGTCGCGATGGTGCCGGCCACGAAGGATCCGATGGCCGCGGTGGCGAGCGCCGCGCCGGCGCGCCCGCTCTTGGCCATCTTGTTGCCTTCCATGGCCGTGACCATGGTGGCGGTCTCGCCGGGCGTGTTGAGCAGGATCGAGGTGGTCGAGCCGCCGTACATCGCGCCGTAGTAGATGCCCGAGAAGAAGATCATCGAGGCCGTGACGTCGACCTTGCCCGTGATGGGCAGCAGCATCGCCACCGCCACCGCCGGGCCGATGCCCGGCAGCACGCCCACGGCCGTGCCCAGGGCGCAGCCCACCAGGCACCACAGGAGATTGGCCGGGGTGATCGCCGCCGCGAAGCCCTGCATGAGTGCGTTCAGGATGTCCATGTTGTTCTTCCCCTTCCGCTCAGATCCAGCCGGTGCCGGTGATGCCCGGCAGGTTGATTGCCAGGAACTTGGTGAACATCCAGTAGACGGGCGCGGAGATCGCCAGGCCCGTGAGGATGTCGGTGAGCCAGGTGCGCGGCGCATTCACGCCGGCTTGTCCGCCGGCGCGCCGCAGGCCCTGCACCGCGAGCAGATAGCAGAGGGTGCAGCTCAGGATGAAGCCGATGATGGTGATCAGCGCCGCATTGAGCAGCAGTCCGGCCGAGACCCAGACAAAGCCCGACCAGTAGCACTGCGCCGCCCCCGGCGGCTCATCGAGCTGTCGAAAGCCGCCGGTGCGCACCTCCCACAGGATCCACAGGCCGCAGATCACGAGCACGCCCGACACCAGCCAGGGCAGGAAGTTGGGGCCGACGCCGCCGTAACCAGCCTGCGAGGAAATATCGATGGCGCCCCAGGCCAGCGCCGCGCCGATCAGCAGCACGCCCAGGCCCACCAGCATCTGCGGCCACAGGGCGTGCGCCTTCGGCTCGGCTTGTGTGCTTTGCATGATGTTCACCTTGTCCTTCGATGATGAAAAAAAGGGCACGCCGGCCAGACGTGCCCTGACTGATGCGCAGTCCGGCCCTTCAGACCATGCCGGACTTGACCATGGTCGCGCGCAGGCTGGCGAATTCGTCGTCCACGAACTTGGCGAAAGCATCGCCGGACATGACGGCGGGCGTCCAGTCGTTCTTCTTCATGGCCTCGTTCCATGCCGGGGACTTGAGGGCCGCCAGCACCATGTCGGTCAGCGCCTTGCGCTGCTCGGACGTGATGCCGGGCGCGCCGTACACGCCGCGCCAGTTGCCGATGTCGACGTTGATGCCCTGCTCCTTCAAGGTGGGCACGTCGATGCCGGGCAGGCGCGTGGCGGAGGTGACGGCAATCGCCTTCATCTTGCCGGCCTTGATGTACTCGGCAAACTCGCTGTAGCCGCTGCCGCCCACCGTGACATTGCCGCCCAGGATGGCCGCCGTCGCCTCGCCGCCGCCGCGGAAGGCCACGTAGTTGATCTTGGCCGGATCGGCGCCGACTTCGCGCGCGATCATGGCCGCGGCGATGTGCTCGGTGGAGCCGCGCGAGCCGCCGCCCCACTTGACGCTGCCCGGATCCTTCTTGAGCTGCTCGACCACGTCCTTCATGGACTTGAGCGGCGAATTGGCCGGCAGCACGAACACGTTGTATTCGCTGGTCAGGCGCGCGATCGGCGTGGCCTGCGTCAGGCTCACAGGCGGCTTGCCGGTGATGATGCCGCCCAGCATGACGGCGCCCATCACCATCAGCGCGTTCGGGTCGCCCTTGGAGCCGTTGACGAACTGCGCCAGGCCGAGCCCGCCGGCGGCGCCGCCCTTGTTCTCATAGTTGACGGAATCGGCCAGCTTGGTCTCGGACAGGGCCTTGCCCAGCGCGCGGCCGGTGGTGTCCCAGCCACCGCCCGGGTTGGCGGGGATCATCATCTTGATGTTGGCGCCGGCCCAGGCCGACATCGGGAGTGCGCCCGTGGCGGCGAGGGCCGCCAAGGACTTCAGAAAGGTGTCGCGACGCATGTGTGTCTCCTGTTCTTCATGGTCATTGAAGCTCGATGCGTGGCTATGATGCGCGCCCCGGCTGTCATTTGGCTGTCTGCCGGACTGGGGAAAACACCGAATGAGGCTGCTGCTCGTCGAAGACGACCCTACCATGCAAACCACCCTGCAGCGCACGCTGGGCCGCCGCATGATCGACGTGCGCGTCTGCGGCGACGGCGCATTGGCGCTGGAGCAATGGCGCGCGCTGCAGCCCGATGTGGTGGCGCTGGACCTGAGCCTGCCCAACCTGGACGGCCTGCAGGTGCTGGCCCAGGCGCGTGCCGCCGGCCTCTCGACCCCCGTGCTGCTGCTCACCGCGCGCGGCACGGTGGGCGACCGCATCGTCGGCCTGAATGCCGGCGCCGATGACTACCTGCCCAAGCCCTTCGACCTGGACGAACTGGAGGCGCGCATCCGCGCCCTGCGCCGGCGCCACCAGAAGGCCGAGGCCGAAGCCCCACCCGGCTTGCCCGAGGTCGGCGGCCTGCGCGCCGATGCGATCAGCGGCGCCATCTATCACCGCGGCGAGGTGCTGGACCTGACGCCGCGCGAATCGGCCCTGTTGCGCGCCCTGATGAGCAAGCCCGGCCATGCGGTGACCAAGGAACGCCTGTTCGAACTGGTCTTCCCGGGCGAGACGGACGTGCAGTACGAGGCGGTGGAAGTGGTGGTCTATCGCCTGCGCAAGAAGCTCGCCGGTACCGGCGCGGCGCTGATGACTTTGCGCGGGCTGGGCTATCTGCTGCGCGAAGAAGGCTAGCGTGCGGCCTCGCAATGCCTCGCTGCGCAGGACGCTGCTAATTGGCATCCTCGCGCCGATCGCACTCTTCATCGTCATCAACAGCATCAGCCTGTACCGCCAGAGCCTGGTGGCCGCCACCACCGCGTATGACCGCACGCTGCTGGCCTCGGCCAAGACCATCGGCGAGACGCTGGACGTGGTGGGCTATGACAACCAGGCGCAGCTGCGCGTCACCGTTCCCTATGCCGCGCTGGAAGCCTTCGAGGCCGACACGCAAAGCCGCATGTACTACCGTATCTCGACGCAGGACGGCCAGCTCGTCTCCGGCTTCGACGAGCTGGCGCCGTGGCGCGGCAGCATTCCGCTGCGCCCGCCCTACGCCGCGCTGGTCGACTTCTACGACGGCGAGTTTGGCGATCAGCCGGTGCGGGTGGCGGTGCTGCTCCAGCCGGTGGCCAGCGCCAACGGCCGCGGCATGGCGGTGGTGCAGGTGGCCGAGACGCTGGAGCTGCGCGAGACGCTGGCGCGCAAGCTGCTCATCGACATGCTGTGGCGCCAGTTGCTCCTGATGGGCGTGGTGGCCGGCGTCACGGTGCTGGTGGTGCAGCGCGCCACCCGGCCGGTGCGCGCCCTGGGTGCGGCGATCGAGGCTCGGGCCGCCGACGATCTCTCGCCCATCGATGCGCCGGACGCGCCGCGCGAGCTGCGCCCCCTCATCGACGCCACCACGGCGGTGATGGGCCGGCTGCAGCGCCTGTTGGACCACCAGAAGCGCTTCGTGCGCGACAGCGCGCACCAGTTGCGCACACCGCTGGCGGTGCTCAAGGCACAGGTGCAGTCGGCGCGGCGCGGCGACGTGCCGGCCGAGCAGGCGTTGGGAGAAATCAACCAGACGGTGGACCGCGCCACCTCGCTGGCCAACCAGATGCTGTCGCTGGCCAAGGTGGAACAACTGCGCCAGCAGCCCGAGTCGGCGACCCTGGACTTCGCCCAGGTGCTGCGCGGCATCGCGCTCGACCTGTCGCCGCTGATGGCCGACAAGGCGCTCGACGTCGGCATCGACACCGAGCCGGCGCCGGTGCTCGCCCACCAGTGGATGCTGGGCGAACTGGCGCGCAACCTGATCCACAACGCGATCAAGCACAGCCCCACGGGCGGAACGTTGGCCATCGAGCTGCGCGCGCGCGACGGCCAGGCGGTACTGATCGTGCGCGACGACGGGCCCGGCATCTCGAGCGAGCTGCGCCAGCGCCTGTTCGCGCCCTTCGCGGCGGGCGACGTCGCCAAGGGCTCGGGCCTTGGCCTGGCGATCTGCAAGGAAATCGTGATGACGCTACGCGGCACCCTGTCGCTGGACAATCGCCCCGGCGGCGGCCTGGATGCCACTGCCCGCCTGCCGCTGGACGATCGACAATAGCGGCCTATGGAGAGATTGCGCATCGACAAGTGGCTGTGGGCCGCGCGCTTCTACAAGACCCGCTCGCTGGCGGCCGACGAGATCGGCAAGCACCGCGTGCAGGTCAACGGCGAGGTGGCCAAGGCCTCGCGCGAAGTGAAGGCCGGCGATACGGTCACGCTGCGCCAGGGCGCGGTAGAACGCACGGTGCTGGTGCGTGGGTTGAGCGGCCTGCGCGGCCCGGCGCCGGTGGCCCAGCAGCTCTATGAAGAAACGGCGGAAAGCCTGGCCGCGCAAGCCGCCGCGCGCGAGCAGCGCCGCCTGGGCATCAGCGAGCCGGCCCTGGCCATCGAGCAGGGCCGACCCACCAAGCGCCAGCGCCGCCAACTCGACCAGGCGTCCGGCGGCTGGGGCGATCGCTGGAGCGCCAGCATCGACGACGACCGGGGCGAAGACGACAAGCCCTGAGCCGCCGTTCAGATCTTGATCATCACGTGCCTGGCGACGGTGTAGTCCTCCAGCGCATACATCGACATGTCCTTGCCATAGCCCGATGACTTGAGGCCGCCGTGCGGCATCTCGTTGGCCAGCATGAAGTGCGAGTTGATCCAGGTGCAGCCGTACTGCAGGCGCTTGGCCACCCTCATGGCGGTGGCGATGTCGCGCGTCCAGACACTGGAGGCCAGGCCGTACTCCGAATCGTTGGCCCAGCCCAGCACCTGCTCTGCATCGGTGAAGCGAGTGACCGACACCACCGGGCCGAAGACCTCGCGCTGCACGATCTCGTCCTCCTGCCGCGCCCCGGCAATCACGGTGGGCTCGTAGAAGAAGCCGCCGCCCGGCACCAGCCGGCCGCCGGTCGTGATTTCCATGTGCCCCTGCATCTGCGCCCGCTCGACAAAACTGGCGACGCGGTTGCGCTGGCGGTCCGAGATCAGCGGCCCGAGCTCCACGCCCTCCTCGTCCTGCGTGCCGCGCTTGAGCGTCGACACGGCGCCGGTGAGCTCGGCCACCAGCCGCTCGTAGATCTTCGAGCCGGCGTAGATGCGGCAGGCCGCGGTGCAGTCCTGCCCCGCGTTGTAGTAGCCGAAGGTGCGCACGCCGGACACCACCGCCTCCAGGTCGGCATCGTCGAACACGATCACCGGCGCCTTGCCGCCCAGCTCCAGGTGCGTGCGCTTGAGCGTGGCCGCCGCGGCTTGCAGGATCTTGCGGCCGGTGGAGACGTCGCCCGTCACCGAGACCATGCGCACCTGCGGATGCTCCACCAGCGGCTGGCCGACGCTGGCGCCGCGCCCGCAGACGACGTTGAGCACGCCCTTGGGCAGCACGTCGGCCGCCAGCCGCCCGAACAGCAGCGCCGTCAGCGGCGTCTGCTCGCTGGGCTTGAGCACCACCGTGTTGCCGGCTGCCAGGGCCGGCGCCGTCTTCCACGCCGCCATCATCAGCGGGTAGTTCCACGGCGCGATCGAGCCGACCACGCCGATGGGGTCGCGCCGGATCATGCTGGTGTGGTCGGCCAGGTACTCGCCGGCGATCGAGCCGGTCATACAGCGCACCGCACCCGCGAAATAGCGAAAGCAGTCCACCACAGCCGGAATTTCGTCGCCAAGCGCACGCGCATGCGGCTTGCCGCAGTTGAGCGACTCCAGGCGCGCGAAGCGCTCGGCGTTGTCCTCGATCAGCTGGGCGATGCGCAGCAGGGCGACCGAGCGCTCCATCGGCGTGGTCTGCGACCAGCCCTCGAAGGCGCGGCTGGCGGCCGAGACTGCGCGCTGCAGTTGCTCGGGCGAAGCTTCGTGCACCTGGCACAGCACTTCGCCAGTGGCCGGGTTCAGGATCGGCTCGCCCGGTCCTTCGCCCTTGACGAGCTGCTGGTCGATCAGCAACTCCGTGGGCAGTTCGATCTGCGTTCCCATGCCGTTTTCCTCCTAGCGGTTGTGGCTGTCCTCGTCGGCGCGCGTCAGCCAGTAGGCCGCCACGATCGGGACGAAGGTCAGTGCGATGACGAAGACCGCCACCACGTTGGTGACGGGGCGCTGGCGCGGGCGGATCAGCTCCTGCAGCATCCAGATCGGCAGCGTGGTCTGCTGGCCCGCGGTGAAGGTGGTGACGATCACCTCGTCGAAGCTGAGCGCGAAGGCCAGCAGCCCCCCGGCCAGCAGCGCCGAGCCCAGTTGCGGCAGCAGCACGTGGCGGAAGGTCTGGAAGGCGTTGGCACCCAGGTCCATCGAAGCCTCGAGCAGCGAGGGGCTGATGCGCCTCAGCCGCGCGATCGCGTTGTTGTAGACCACCACCACGCAGAAGGTGGCGTGGCCGATCACGATGGTCCAGAAGCTGAACGGAATCTCCAGCGTGTGATAGGCCGAGCGCAGCGCGATGCCGGTGACCACGCCGGGCAGCGCGATCGGCAGGATCAGGAGCAGCGAGATCGCCTCTCGGCCGAAGAACTGCGAGCGCGCCAGCGCGCCCGCGGCCAGGGTCCCGAGCACGATCGCCACCAGCGTGGACAGCAGCGCGACCTGGGCCGAGAGCTTCATCGCGGCCCAGACGTCGCTGCGCTCCAGGGTCACCCCGAACCATTGCGTGGTCAGGCCCGGCGGCGGGAAAACGTAGCTCTTGTCCTCGCTGCTGAATGCGTAGAGCACGATCAGCGCCAGCGGGATGTGCAGGAACAGCACGCCGGCCGCAGTCGCGAGCTTGAGGGGCCAGGAGGCACTAGAGCGCATCGAAGGCCCCCTTGCGCTTGGCCAACCACAGGTAGACCCCGATCACCACGATCGGCACCAGCGAGAAGGCCGCCGCGAACGGCAGGTTGCCGGCCACGCCCTGCTGCCGGTAGACCACCTGGCCGATGTAGAGCGTCGAGTTGCCGATGACCTGCGGAATGATGTAGTCGCCCAGGGTCAGCGAGAAGGAGAAGATCGATCCCGCCGCCACGCCCGGCATGGCCAGCGGCCACACCACCTCGCGGAAGGTGCGCGCCGGCGTCGCGCCCAGGTCGGCCGAGGCTTCCAGCAGCGAACTTGGAATGCGCTCGATCGCCGCCTGGATCGGCAGGATCACGAAGGGCAGCCACATGTAGACGAAGACGATGAAGGTGCCCAGCGGCGAGAAGCTCAGCGAGTTGCCGCCAATCACCGGCGTGGCCAGCAGGGCATCGAGCAGCCATTGCAGGTGCAGCGTGCCCAGCAGCCAGGAGATCGCCCCCTCCTTGGCCAGCAGCAGCTTCCAGGCATAGAGCCGCACCAGGTAGCTGGACCACAGCGGCAGCATCACCGCCACGTAGAGCAGCGCCTTGGTCGTGCCGCGCGCATGGCGCGCCATGGTGTAGGCAACGGGAAAGCCGATGACGATGCAGGCCAGCGTCACCGCGATGGCCATCGAGATGCTGCGAAAGGCGACGTCCAGGTTGGTCGGCGAGAAGATCTCGATGAAGTTGCCGATGCCGAGCTCGCGCACGATGAGGCCCGAGAAGTCGTCGACATGGAAGAAGGCGTTGGCCAGGAGGCTCAGCAACGAGCCCAGGTAGACGACGCCGAACCACAGCAGCGGCGGCACCAGCAGCAGGGCCGGCAACAGGCTGCGGCGCTGGTAGAGCAAGGTCGTGAGCCGGTCGGCGAGTGCCGGAGCCGCGCTTCCCCCCGTCGAATGCACCTGCCCGGCCGATGAATGGAGGGCGTTCATGCCGCTGCGCCCAACGCGTGGACGGCGTCGTCGTCCCAGTGCAGGTAGGCCTGCTGGCCGATGTCGGGGACCCGCTCCTGCGCCGGGACATCCGCCAGCAATTGAGCGCCGGCCTGGCTCGCCACATGCAGTCGCCAGAAGGCGCCGAAGTACTGGGCCTGCGCCACCCTGCCCTGCGCACGGGCGCCGGCCTCGTGGCCCAGGCGGATCAGCTCGGGCCGGATCATGGCGCTCTCGTGCCCGGTGAGCGCACGGGCGCTGGCGCCGTGCAGCACGTTGGCCGCGCCGACGAACTCGGCCACGAAGCGGGTGGCCGGTTCGCGGTAGAGCGCGGTGGGCGTCGCGATCTGCTCCACCTTGCCCTTGTTGAAGACGCCGATGCGGTCGCTCATCGACAGCGCCTCGTGCTGGTCGTGCGTGACGAAGATGAAGCTGATGCCCAGTTCGCGCTGCAGGCTCTTGAGCTCGCCCTGCATCTGCTCGCGCAGCTTGAGGTCGAGCGCACCCAGCGGCTCGTCGAGCAGCAGCACGCGCGGCTCGCTGATCAGCGCGCGCGCCAGCGCCACCCGCTGGCGCTGTCCGCCGGAAAGCTGGGCGGGCTTGCGCTGCGCCATGTCAGGCAGCCGCACCAGTTCGAGCAGTTCGAGCGCGCGCTTCTCGCGCACCCCGCGCCCCACGCCGCGCACCATCAGGCTGTAGGCCACGTTGTCGAGCACGCTCATGTGCGGGAACAGCGCGTAGTCCTGGAACACGGTGTTCACCGGCCGCACGCAGGGCGGCTGCCGGCTCACGTCCTCGCCGTGGATCAGGATGGCGCCGCTGGTGGGCAGCGTGAAGCCGCCGATCATGCGCAGGCAGGTGGTCTTGCCCGAGCCGGAGGGCCCGAGCAGGGTGAAGAACTCGCCCGCGTTGACTTCGAAGTCGGCGCCGTCGACTGCCCGCACCTCCTTGCCCGCGGACTGGAATACGCAGGACACCTGGCGCAGGCTGACGGCGGCGCTGCTCACTTCGCTCACCTCCGCGCGGCTACCGTCCTCCCAGGATCGCGATGTAGTCGGAGGCCCACTTGTGATACGGGATGCACTGGTTGTTCTGCGTCGCGCACTTGGCGGTCGGCGTCTTCCAGAAGGCGATCTTCTCGAAGGATCCCAGGCCCTGGCGTTCGCAGCCGCCGTCGCCCAGCAGCTTGTTGCCCTTGCAGGCATCGAGCACCACCGGCACCGAGCCGAACCAGGCCGACAGGTCGCCCTGCAGCTTGCTGTTGAGCGAGTGCTCCATCCACATGTAGGCGCAGTTCGGGTTCTTGGCCTCGCTGTGCATCATGGTGGTGTCGGCCCATCCGGTGGCGCCCTCCTCCGGCACCACGGTGGCGATGGGGACCTTCTTGGAGCCCAGGATGTTGGCCTGGAACTGCCAGGAGCCGGAGGCGACCACGCCCTCGTTGGTGAAGTCGTCGATCTGCACGAAGGCGTCGTGCCAGTACTTGCCGACCAGCTTGCGCTGCCCGCGCAAGAGGTCGAGCGCCGCCTTGTATTGCGCCTCGTTGAGCTCGTACGGGTCCTTGATGCCCAGCTCGGGCTTCTTCTTCATCAGGTAGAGCGCCGCATCGGCGATGTAGATCGGGCCGTCGAAGGCCTGCACCCTGCCCTTGTTCGACTTGCCGTCGGGCAGGGTCTGCTCCTCGAACACCGTGGCCCAGGAAGTCGGCTTCTTCTCGCCGAAGACCTTGGTGTTGTACATGAGCACGTTCCAGCCCCACTGGTAGGGCACGCCGTAGTGCGTGTTGTTGACGTAGTGCCAGGGCGCCTTCTGCAGCCGCGCGTCCACCGTCTTGTAGCTGGGCACCAGGGCGACGTTGATCGGCTGCACCCGCTTGCCGGCGATCAGGCGCATCGAGGCATCACCCGAGGCGGTGACAAGGTCGAAGCCGCCCTCGTTCATCAGCGCGACCATCTCGTCGGAGGTACCGGCCGTCTTGACGTTGACCTTGCAGGCGGTCTTCTTCTCGAACTCGGTGACCCAGTCGAAGTTCTTGTCGGTGGCGCCGCGCTCGATGTAGCCGGGCCACGCCACGATGTCGACCTGCCCTTCTCCCTTGCCGAGCTTCTGCAGCGCCTTCTGGGCCAAGCCCGTGCTGCCGATGGACAGCAGCGCGATCAACACGGCTGCCTTGTTCAGGAATTTCATGCGTCGCTCCTCTTTGTTGTCCCGAAGGGGTGGGCGAAACATAGTGTTGACACATGCGACAAGACAAATTCAATATGTCGCCGCATCTCAATCTAGAAAAGAGATACGGGGTTAGTACCTAGTCCCTGGCGACACATGGCCCGTCACTTCACCCTCAAGCAGTTCCGCTACTTCCTGGCGGTGGCGGAGCTCGGCTCGGTGGCGGCGGCGGCGCGCATGGTCAACATCGCGCAGTCGGCGCTGACCAAGAGCATCCTGGAGCTGGAGGCCACGCTGGGCATGCCGCTGTTCGAGCGCACGCCGCGCGGCATGACCCTGACGCAGGACGGCTACCGCTTCCAGGCCAGCGCGCGCAAGGTGATCTCCTCGGTGGCCGAGGCCGGCGACATCGGGCGTGGCAGGCAGGAGCAGCTCACCGGCCAGCTCACCATCGGCGTCACCAGCCTGGTGGCCGGCTACTACCTGGCGCAACTGCTGGCGCGCTTCCAGCGCTCGCATGCCTCGGTCAGCGTGACGGTGGTCGAGGACAGTCCGCAGTTCCTCGAGCACCTGCTGGTCAACGGCGAGCTGGACGTGGCGATCATGGTGAGCAACCTTCTGGGTGACCCGCAGGCGCTGGTGGTGGAGACGCTGACCAGCTCGCCCAACCGCGTCTGGCTCGCCTCCAGCCACCCCCTGGCCTCCCAGTCGGAGCCCTCGCTGGCGCAGTGCGCGCAGTACCAACACGTCGTGCTCGAAGCCGATCGCATCGAAGGCGTGCTGCGACCGGTCTGGACACGCCACGGCCTCACGCCGCAGATCACGCTTCGCACCTCCTCGCTGGAGGCAGTGCGCTCGCTGGTGGGCGTGGGCGCGGGCATCGCCGTTCTGCCCGATTTCCTGTACCGCCCCTGGACGCTGGACGCCGACCACATCGAGGCGCGCGCCCTGCGCGAGAGCGTGCCCAACATCGACATCGGCCTGGTCTGGCGGCGCGGCTCGCGCCTGCGCGAGGTGGTGTCCGAATTCATCCAGCTCGCCCGCGAGCAGTCGCGCACGCGGCTGGCGCGCTAGGCTCGCACATTCCTCGACAAGAAAGGGCAGTATGACCCCCAGCTTCAAGACCTACCGCATTGGCGGCAAAGTCCGGCTCTCGAAGATCGACCCGGGCGTCACGCCCTTCGCCAAAGGCAGCGAAGACAGCCAGCGCACCGAACTCGACGAGCTCGCGGTCGAACTCGACAAGCTGCAGAACCGCCTGCATGCCGAGGGCCACCGCAAGGTGCTGCTGGTTCTGCAGGGCATGGACACCAGCGGCAAGGACGGCACCATCCGCTGGGTGTTCTCGCGCACCTCGCCGCTGGGCGTGCGCGTGGTGCCCTTCAAGGTGCCCAGCGAACTCGAGCGCTCGCACGACTTCCTCTGGCGCTGCCACCTCATGGTGCCGGGCACGGGCCAGTTGATGATCTGGAACCGCAGCCACTACGAGGACGTGCTGGTGCCCGTGGTCGAAGGCCTGATCGACAAGAAGGAAACCCAGCAACGCTATCGCCAGATCAACGACTTCGAACGCCTGCTCAGCGAGACCGGCACCACCGTCATCAAGTGCATGCTGCACATCAGCAAGGAGGAGCAGCGCATGCGCCTGCAGGAGCGCATCGACTCGCCCGGCAAGCAATGGAAGTTCTCGCGAGGCGACCTGGACGTGCGCCTGAAATGGGATGCCTACCAGAGCGCCTATGAAAAGGCACTGGCCGCCACCTCCTCCGAGCATGCGCCCTGGCATGTGATTCCGGCCGACAGCAAGGCGCATCGCAACCTGATGATCGCGCGCCTGTTGATCAAGACACTCAAGGACATGAAGCTGCAACTGCCACCGGCCGATCCGGCGGTGCAGGGCCTGGTCGTTAGCTAGAGGCAGGAAAGCAGCGTCAACAAATGTGAACTTATTCCTTCAGTCCGGGGTGTGCTGGCGCTTATAACCAAAGTATTCATCGCCTGCCCCTGGAGTTCACATGTCCCTTCGCCGCATCGGCCTCACCGTGGAGCAGCCCCGCGACGGCTGCTATTTCTGGGTTCTTCATGAAGATATCCGCCTGGACGGCCGGTACGCGAAGGTCGAGACCGCCAAGCAGTCCTGCGGCAGCTACGCCGAGGCCTTGGCCGACGGCTACGGCGTGCTCCAGCGCCTCAACGGCCGGGACGGCCTGCACCGCCTGCGCGCACCGCAGCCGCACTGAGCGTCGTATAAGGTCGGCCCATGGCCGACTATGAGCTGCATTACTGGCCCGGCATCCAGGGCCGCGGCGAATTCGTGCGACTGGCGCTGGAGGCGGCCGGCGCTTCCTACGTCGATGTGGCGCGCCAGCCGCCATCACGCGGCGGTGGCGAGGCGGCCCTTGGCCGTCGGCTTCGTGACCCAGGCAATCCCACGCCCTCCTTCGCGCCGCCCTTCCTCGTGCATGGCGACGTCGTGATCGGCCAGACCGCCGCCATCCTGCTCTACCTGGGCCCGCGCCTTGGCCTGGCCGGCAGCAGCGAGTGCGAAGCGCTGTGGACGCACCAGCTGCAATTGACCATTGCCGACGCGGTGGCCGAGGCGCACGACACGCACCACCCCATCGCCACCTCGCTCTACTACGAGGATCAGAAAGAAGCGGCGCAGGCGCGCGCGAAGGACTTCAGGGAAGAACGCATTCCCAAGTTCCTCGACTGGTTCGAGACCGTGCTGCAGCGCAACCCCGCGGGCGACCTGCACCTGGTGGGCGAGCGGCTGAGCTATGCCGATCTGTCCCTGTTCCAGTTGGTGGAAGGCCTGCGCCATGCCTTCCCCAAGGCGAGTGCACGCGCCTTGGCGCGCACGCCGGCGGTGGTCAAGCTGCACGACAACGTCCGGCGCCGGCAGCGCATCCACGACTACCTGCGAAGCCCGCGCCGCATCGACTTCAACGAGTACGGGATCTTCAGGCGCTATCCAGAGCTGGATGGATGAGTGGGCGTGCGATCAGCTCCCTGCCCGCTCCGCCACTTTTGCCAGCCGTCTTGCGGTTTCCTCCGACAGCAAGGATGCTTCATACGCAGCCCTGCCCGAGGCCTCGCTCCATTCGCCCGCCGAGATGGCGTTGATGTGGCGTTTCATCGAGCGCACTGCTTGCGCGTCGCAGCCAGCGATGCTGTCCCGGTAGAGGTCGATGCGCGACTGCAGCTCGCCACGTTCCACCAACTCCGTGAGGAACCCGGTCCTGAGCAACTCCTCGCTGTCCATCGTCATCCCGGTCAGGAAGATCTTCTTGGTCGCCGAACAGCCAAGCCGCGTGACAAAGCGCCGCAGCCCCCCCGGGTAGTAGTGCAATCCGAACCTCGCGGCGGGCATGAACAGCCTGCAACCGTGGACACCGATTCGGAAGTCACACGCGAGCGCCAGGTCGGTGCCACCGCCATATGCGCTGCCATTGAGCGCGCACAGCGTGGGGACGTCGAGCGCCTCCAGGGCATCGAGCATTTCCTCGAGAGACCGATCCAGGCGTGCGCCGATCTGGCCAAGCGTATAGCCCGAGCAGAAGGTCTTTTCACCTTCTCCGCTCAGAACGAGCAGCCGCACCGAAGGAGCGGTGCGGACTTCCTCGATGTGGCGAAGGAGGACTGCGGGGTCGTCCGGGTCGATGCGGTTGTGTTGCCCGGGACGGCGCAAGGTAATGATCGCCATCGAGTCCACGATCTCCAGTGTCGGGGCCGAGCCGCCGTTCATTCGCTGGCTCCTTGTGCATGCTGCACGATGACCCCGGCGCGGACCAGCGCCTGGAGGTCCTCCTGCGCGTACCCGTGTTCCCGAAGCACTTCGAAGGTGTGTTCCCCCAGGAGGGGCGGCGCACGGCGGATCGACCCTCCCAGGCGGCCGTCGAAGGAGATCGGGCTGCCCACCTGCCGGATCGCGCCGAGCTGGGTGTGCTGCACCTCCTCCACGAGCCGTGAGTGGAGCACCTGTTCATCCGCGAAGACATCGGCGAGGTTGTTGATGGGGCCGGCCGGGATATCGGCCGCGAGGAGCAGTTGCGTCCAGTCGCTGCGGTTGCGCTCCTTCAATCTCGCCTCGATGAGGGCCTTGAGTTCCAGGCGCCGCTCGATCCGCGCGGCGTTGGTGGCGTAGCGAGGATCGTCCACCAGTTGCTGCAGTTCGAGCACCTCGCAAAGCCGCTTCCACATTTCGGCGGTCGCCGGCGCGATGTTCAAGGGACCATCAGCTGTTTGGAACACGCCGTAGGGCGAGATGACGGGGTGGGTGTTCCCGGCAAGCGCCGGCACCTCGCCAAGGCTCAGGTAGCGCTGCGCCTGCACGCTCATGAGCCCGACCAGGCCCGCAAGCAATGAGGTTTCCACGCGCCGGCCGCGCCCGCTTGCGTGCCGCTCCGCGATGGCGGCGAGCACGCCGATCGCGCACCACATGCCCGCGGTCTGATCGCCGATGGCTACCCCCACGCGGACAGGACCGGACTCGTCGGTCCCCGTGACGCTCATCAGGCCCGAGTAGCCCTGGGCGATCTGGTCGAAGCCCGGACGGCCACCGGCTGGCCCCGTGCGGCCGAACCCCGTCACGCTCGCGTAGATCAGGCGCGGGTTCACGGCTGCAAGCGCTTCGTAGCCCAGGCCCATGGACTCCATGGCGCCGGGCCGGAAATTCTCGACGACGACATCGCAGTCTGCTGCGAGGTCTCGCAGCAGGCCCAGCGCCCCCGGGTCGCGGAAGTTGACGGCCACGCCGCGCTTGTTCCGGTTGCCGCTCAGGTAGTAGGCACTGGTGCCGCGGTCGAACGGGCCCCACTCACGAATCATGTCGCCGCCTGTGGGCTCGACCTTGATCACGTCGGCGCCGAGATCGCCCAGGATCATCGTGCAGAACGGCCCCGCCAATGCGCGGGTGAGGTCCAGGACGCGGACCCCGGACAGGGGCAAGGATGTTGTGTCGGTCATGTTTTCTCCGCTTGTCATGTCGCGAAGTCCAGTCTATATTGCATACAACCGAAATGCAACGGTTGTGCAATTAAAGGAGTCCCACATGCGAAAGCCCAACATCCTGTTCGTCATGGCCGACCAACTCTCGGCCCCCGTCCTGCCCTTCCACGGCAACCCGGTCGTGAAGGCGCCTCATCTGGAGGCGCTCGCGCAGCGCTCTGCTGTTTTCGAGAACGCCTACTGCAACTTCCCGCTGTGCGCGCCGGCGCGCTTCTCGCTTCTGGCGGGCCAGTTCGCGACCCGTATCGGCGCGTTCGACAACGCCTGCGAGTTCCAGGCGGCCACGCCGACGCTGCCCTACTACCTCGCCCAGCAGGGATACAAGACGATCCTCAGCGGCAAGATGCACTTCGTGGGGCCCGACCAGAAGCACGGCTTCCAAGAGCGGCTCACCACCGACATCTATCCCGCGGACTTCGGCTGGGTGGCGGACTGGACGGAAGGCGAATTCAGCTTCTACTCGCCGGGCCACAACCTGAGCACGGTGGACGAAAGCGGCTCGTGTTTTCGCAGCCTGCAACTCGATTTCGACGAGGAAGTGGAGGCCAAGGCGATCCAGCGCCTGTACGACCTCGCGCGGGAGGACGAGCAGCCCTTCTTCATGTGCGTTTCCTACACGCATCCCCACCCGCCCTATCACATCCCGCCGGAGTATCTCGATCGGTACTCCCCGGAAGAGATCAACATGCCCATCGTCGGCGACATGCCGATGCAGGAGCGGGACAAGCTCAGCCAGTGGGTCCAGTATTCCCACGGGCTCAACGACAAGGGAGCGTCCGACGAACAGGTTCGACGCGCGCGTCACGCCTACTACGCGATGGTCAGCTACATCGACGACAAGGTCGGGCGCCTGCTGGAAACGCTCAAGCGCGCCGGCTTCGAAGACAACACGATCGTGGTGGTCACCTCCGACCACGGAGACATGCTGGGAGAACGCGGCATGTGGTTCAAGCGGGTGTTCTTCGACTGGTCGGCCAAGGTTCCCCTGCTGGTCTTCGATCCCCGGGCACCCAAGCCGCGGCGCATTGCAGAACCGGTTTCGCACGTGGACCTGCTGCCAACCCTCGTTGACTACGCCACCGAGGGGAAGCCACCGGCCTGGGTCGAACCGATCGATGGCCGAAGCCTCGTGCCTCTGGTTGCTACGGGGGACAGCAGCGACCCGGCGGAAGCCTTCGTCGAATACACGGCCGAAGGGGTAACCGGCCCATGCTGCATGCTCCGTCGCGGCAAGTACAAGTACGTCTACACGCACGGCCACCCCGACCTCCTGTTCGACATGGAGGCCGACCCGAACGAACTGGCCAACATCGCGCAGCAGCAGCCGCAGGTCCTTGCCGAACTCAAGGAGCGCGTGCTCTCCCGCTGGGACCCC
This sequence comes from Variovorax sp., assembly GCA_035476655.1. GTDB lineage: Bacteria > Pseudomonadota > Gammaproteobacteria > Burkholderiales > Burkholderiaceae_C > Variovorax. The sequence goes on along the minus strand of DATILH010000148.1, from coordinate 40,718 downwards.
GAGGCGATCACGCAGCAGGTGCTGGCCAGCCAGGCCAGGCGCAAGTTCATCAATTCGCTGCCCGATGCCATGCAGCCGGTCTGGGACTACCAGGCCAGCACCGACGACACGCGCCGCTTCGTGCGCCGCGGCAGTGCCCGGGTGATCAAGGTCAAGAAGCGCTGGCCGCCGCTGGCCGCCGCAAACAAGTGAAAGGAGCCGCAGCATGACTCAGGCCAAGCTCATTGCGGATACGGATCCGCACCGTCTCGCTCGCGCCATCAGTGGGTACAACCTGATCGGCGGAGCACTGGTCGAGGCACAGTCGGGGCGTGTGTTCCCGGTCATCAACCCTGCAACCGGACGCGAGATCGGACACGCCGCCCACAGCGATGCGAGCGACGTGGACCAGGCCGTCGCCGCCGCGCTGAGCGCCCAGCCTGCGTGGGCGGCCATGGCCGCACGCAAGCGGGGCACCCTCGTGGCCGAATGCTCGCGCCTTCTGGCCGAGCACGTGGAGGAACTCGGGCGGCTGGTCGCGCTTGAAACCGGGAAGGCCTTGCGCACCGAGAGCCGCGTGGAGGCTTCGGTGGTGGCCGACGCGCTGCAGTTCTACGGCGGCCTCGGCTCGGAGCTCAAGGGGGAGACTGTCCCTTTCAGCCCCGACATGCTGAGCTTCACCCAGCGCGAGCCGATCGGCGTCGTGGGCGTGATCATTCCGTGGAACGCACCCATGATGCTGATGGCGCTGAAGATCGCGCCGGCCCTGGTGGCAGGCAACACGGTCGTCGTGAAGTCGGCGGAAGAGGCCCCGCTGGCGGTCCTGCGCGTGTGCCAGATCCTCAACCAGAAGCTTCCTGCGGGTGTGCTCAACATCGTCTCGGGCCATGGGCCGGACTGCGGGGCGCCCCTCGTCGCGCACCCGGGCGTCGGGAAGGTGACGTTCACCGGCTCGGTCGAGACCGGTCGCATCGTCGCGCGCACCGCCGGAGAGAAACTCATCCCCGTCACGCTGGAGCTGGGCGGCAAGAGCCCGATGATCGTGATGGACGACGCGGACCTCCCCAAGGCAGTCGCCGGTGCGGTGAGCGGCATGCGATTCACCCGACAGGGCCAGAGCTGCACCGCGGCCAGCCGCATCCTCGTGCACGAGAAGGTCCACGACGAATTCGTCGCCATGCTCAAGGCGCGCGTCGATGCCATGAAGATGGGCGACCCGCTGGACGAGGCGACGGACATCGGGACGATCATCTCGCGGCCCCAGCTCGACAAGGTGCTGGGCTACATCGAGAGCGGCCGCTGCGAAGCCGGGGCCAAGGCGCACGAATGTTCCCAGCTGCCCGCGGACGAAGCGCTTCGGGCGGGCCTTTTCGTGCGGCCGGTCATCTTCACCGGGCTCGACAACACCTCCCGCCTCGCGCGTGAGGAGATCTTCGGCCCCGTGACTTGCGTGATCCGCTTTTCCAGCTACGAAGAGGCCCTGAGCATGGCGAACGACAGCGACTTCGGGCTGGCCGCGACCATCTGGACGCAGAACCTGAAGACGGCCCTGGATGCCACCCGGCGACTGCAGGCCGGCTTCGTGCAGGTGAACCAGAACATCGTCGTCCAGCCTGGCCTGTCCTATGGCGGCGTCAAGCAATCCGGCCTGGGGCGCGAGGCCTCGCTGGAGGCGATGCTGGACCACTTCACCCACAAGAAGACAGTGCTCTTCAACATGACCTGAGCGTTGCTCGCTCGCTGAAAGGAGACACCATGGCTGTGATCGGATTCATCGGACTGGGCAACATGGGATTCCCCATGGCATGCCGATTGAAGGAAGCGGGGCACGAGGTGCGCTGCTTCGACGTGAGCGCGGGCTCCATGGAGCGAGCGCGCGACGCGGGGCTGCACCCGCGCGCATCGGTCGACGAGGCGGTTGCCGGCGCGGAGGTCGTGATCACGATGCTGCCCAGCGGGCGCCACGTGCTGGAAGTGCTCGCGACGCGGGCGCTGCCGTTCGCAACCGGTGCACTGGTCATCGATTGCTCGACGATCGATGTCGGGTCCTGCGCGACCTTCCACGAAGCCTTGCGCGCAAAGGGTCTGGCCACGCTCGACGCCCCCGTCTCCGGTGGCGTCGGCGGCGCCACCGCGGGGACGCTCACCATCATGGCGGGTGGCACGGAAGCTGCCTATGCGCGTGCCCTCGAACTCCTGCGCGCCATGGGCAAGAACATCATTCACGCGGGCGAGGCTGGCGCAGGACAGGCCGCCAAGATCTGCAACAACATGCTTGCAGGCATTTCCATGCTGGCGGTGTCCGAAGCACTGCACCTGGCCAAGCGCCTGGGCCTCGATGCCCAGAAGTTCTTCGAGATTGCCTCGACGTCTTCGGGCCAGTGCTGGGCCCTCACGAGCTACGCGCCCGAGCCCGGCCTTGTGCCCTCTGCCCCGGCCAATCGCGGCTACGAGGGCGGCTTCGCGTCCGAGCTGATGCTCAAGGACTTGCGCCTGGCCGAGCAGGCCGCCGTCGCGAGCCACTCGCCTGCCCTTCTCGGCGCGGCCGCCGCTTCCGTCTACGCGATGCATTGCGCCGCGGGCCGGGGCCGCCTCGATTTTTCTTCCATCATCCAGATGCTCGGTGCTGCGCAGCCCGCACAGCCCTGAACGAGCCGACAAGGAGACGAGCATGAAGATCATCCGTCGCACCTTCAACAGCGCGATCATCGCGCTGCTGTTCACCGGCACCGCGGCATTCGCGCAAAGGGACACCGGCAAGCTGATCGTCGGCTATCCGCCTGGGCAGTCCGTCGATGCGATCGCCCGGCTCCTTGCCGAGCGCCTGGGCCCGGCGATCGGCCGGCCCCTGATCGTTGAAAACATGCCCGGGCAGTCCGGCAGCGTCGCTCTCGAGGCGGTCTCGCGAATGCCCGCCGACGGGAGCGTCATGACGCTGTCGGCTTCGGCGGCCGTCGCCGGCAACCCGGCCCTGTACAGGAACGTGCGCTACGACAGCGTGAAGGACTTCGAGCCGGTCGGCTTGATCTATGACGCTCCGCTCGTGCTGATGGTGAACAGCACCTTGCCGATCAAGTCGCTCAAGGACCTGATCGAGTACGCGAAGGCGAACCGGGGCAAGGTGAACTACTCCTCGCCAGGCAATGGATCGGTGTCGCACCTCGCCATGTCGGAGCTCATCCGGCGTACCGGCATCGAACTGACGCACGTGCCCTATCAAGGGGCGGCCAAGTCGCTCACCGATCTGGCCGCCGGCCAGGTGCAGGTCTCGTTCGACGCCTACGCCGCCGCCCAACCCTTCCTGACGGGCGGGCGGGTGCGCGCGATCGCAGTGAGTTCGAGTGAGCGCATTTCCGTGCTGCCCTCGATTCCGACGGTGGCCGAGAGTGGCCTGGGCGATTTCGATCTCGTGCCGTGGGTCGGCCTGCTGGCGCCTGCCGGCACGCCCAAGGCCGTGGTCGACAAGGTCAGCGAAGAACTCGCGAGGATCGTGCGCACGCCGGACTTCTCGCAGCGGATCATCGACCTGGGAGCGCGGCCCCGACCCAGTTCGGCCACGGAGTTCAAGAGCTTCGTGCGCTCCGAGGTAGACCGCTGGGCCGCCGTGATCAAGGCCTCCGGGGCCAGGCTGGAATGACGCGATGATCGCACTCGGCTCCTCTACCCTCGCCGGTGAAACCCGGCACCATCGTGTCCTGGACAACGGCTTCAGCTTCCATCGAAGCGAGTGGATGCAAAGCGATCGCGGTCCGGGGCTGTCTCCGACCGTATTCCTCGTGGAGCAGCCGCCAGGCGCCGTGCTTGCTCCGCACTTCCACACCCAGAATCAGTTCCAGGTTTTCAAGGACGGCAGCGGCACCCTGGGTGCGCACGCCGTGGGTCCCGGGTCGGTTCACTACGCCGGTGCCTTCACGGGCTACGGCCCTCTGGTGGCGGGCCCTGCCGGCTTGAGTTACTTCACGATCCGTGCGGTGTATGAAACGGGTGCGAATTTCCTCCCGGCCGCTCGAGAGAGGCTGCGGCGCGGACCGAAACGGAATGCCCACGGGCCGGTGCATGAACCTCTGTCGATCGACGCGCTTCGCGGCCTGGAATCGACACGCCAGTTTCAGTTGATCGCGCCGCAGGACGACCTCGAGGCCTATGCGCTGCAGCTTCCGCCTTTCGCGCGACTCGAGCCGATCGAGGCGCGCGGCTGCGGCCAGTTCCAGCTTGTCCTTGCCGGAGGGCTCGACACCCCGCAGCGGCGGCTCCAGGCATGGGAAAGCCGCTATCTTTCGACCGATGAAGATGCAGGTGGCTGCGCCGCCGGCGCGAGCGGGGTTCACCTGCTGGTACTGCAGATGCCGGCAACTGCGCTCGAATATTCCACCGGGTGAAGTGCCCGCCATCTCTTGTATAACGGTTGCATGACATCAGAGAAATCCAGCGCATTGCGAAAGCGCGGTCCACAGCCACTGTCGGCCGAGCAGGTCTGCGAGCGGATCCGCTCGGCGATCCTCAGCGGGGAGCTGAAGCCGGGATCCAAGCTCACGGAACAGGATCTCGCGGCCGAATTCGAAGTGAGCCGCACGCCGATCCGGGAAGCCATCCGCCAACTGGAGGTGGAGAAGCTGGTCAGCCGGACACCCTTCGTGGGCGTCACGGTGACCCGGCTCAGCCCGGAGGAAGTGATCGAGCTGCTGGACATCCGCGAAGTCCTCGAAGGGCTGGTGGCACGGCTCGCAACGTACAACATGGACAGCGTCCACCTGCAACGCCTGCGAAAATCAATGCAGCAGCTGGCCGCGAGCGCCAGGAAAGGCGACGTCGCTGCCTACCTCGATCACGCACTGGCGTTCCGGCGTGCGCTCGTGGAGTGCTGTCGCAGTGCCACCTTGTCGGAGCATGTCCTGGCCATCGAGAATCGCCTGCGCCTGACGGGCAGCCGCACCGCGCTGTTGCCCGGGCGCCTGGAAGCTGCCATCGAGGAGCACGAGAAGTTGCTGGACGCCATAGCGCGCGGTGATGCCGACGATGCCGAGCGGCTCAACCGGGAGCGTATCCGGCACATCCGTGACGCGGTCGCGAAGTCGATTTCCTTCTCCATCTTGTAGCGCTCCGGCGGCCGGCGTTCGCGGGCCTTGCTCAAGTCCGGTAAGAGGTGCCGCGCTCGCGTTCCAGCTTGCGCACGAGTCCCGGCCACTCCAGCTTGCCGACCTCCAGGAAGCCGCCGGGCCCCAGCATCTTGCGGCCTTGGGCGCGGGTGTGCCGGATGGTGGCTTCGGACAGTTCGTGCAGCGGGACTCCTCCGGCTTGTCCATCGATCTGGTAGTGGCACGCCGTCTCCAGGCGCAGCATCCAGCAGAAGGCCTCTGCGACGCTGCGTCCGACCGTCAGGGCGCCGTGGTTGCGCAGGATCAGGACACGGCCTTCGGCGCCGAGGTCACGCACGATGCGCTCGCGCTCGTCTTCGTCTAGCGCCGTGCCCTCGTAGTCGTGGTAGCCCAGAAAGTCCAGCATGACGCAGGCCTTCTGGCTCAGGGGCCGCAGGCCCATGGCCTGCATCGCGACCGCATTGTTCGCACGGGTGTGGCTGTGCATGACGCACACCAGGTCCGTCTGCGCCATGTGAACGGCGCTGTGGATGATGAACCCGGCGGGGTTGAGCAGCGACGGGTCCCCTTGCACCACGCGACCGTCGAGGTCGACCTTGATCAGGGCGGATGCCGTCATCTCGTCGAAGAGGGTGCCCAGCGGATTGACGAGAAAGTGATGCTCGGGCCCCGGCAGCATCACGGAGATGTGGGTCGAGGCCAGGTCCGACATGCCATGGAGATCCGTCAGCTGGTAGCAGGCGGCGAGGTCGCAGCGCAGCTGCCATTCGACGGCATCCATGCCTTCAGGCATGGCATGTGAAGATAGTTGCGGGAAATCCTTTTTCATTTCGTTGGTTCCTTGCTGTTGGGGGTGTCAGTGCCGAGCGATCGAGACATCTCGATCCAGCGTGCGAGATCCGCCTGCACGAAGGCCTGCGTCTGCGCTGGCGGTGCGGGTTGGATGACCAGCCCCAGCTCCCCGAGGCTGGCCCGGAGACCGGGATCCGCGAGCGCTTCCGACAGGGCACGGGCGAGCGCGGCGACCACCTCCGGCGGCAGCTTGGCTGGCCCCATCAGGGCGAACCAATTGGAGATGGCCAGGTCGGGCATGCCCTGTTCGACGACGGTGGGTACTTCCGGCAGTGACGGGAGCCGGGTGGTCGAAGTGACGGCGAGCGCCTTGATCCTGCCCGATTGAACCTGCTGGACGACCAGGGGCACGGTCATCGCGGTGACGCCGATGTCGCCCCGCACCAGGTCCGTCATCACTTCCGGCTGGCCTCGATAGGCCACGTGCGTCAGGTCGATCTTCTGCTGGCTCTTGAGCAGCTCCATCGTGAAGAACGGCGTCGTGCCTGCGCCCGCAGAGCCGTAGTTGACCTGGCCCGGACGTGCCTTGGCGAAGCCGACGAGATCAGGCAGTGTGCGCACCGGCAATCCGCTGCTCACGATGATCGCCTGGGGAATCGTGCCGATCATCCCGATCGCGCTGAATGCAGTTTGCGGTTGCCAGGAGGGCGACGCCGCGCCGGGTGGGGCCATCGTCGTGGGACCACTGGCCACCACCAGCGTGTACCCATCGGGAACCGCACGCGCCACGGCCGAATAGCCGATGCTGCCTGCGGCACCCGTGCGGTTTTCGACGATGAAGCTCTGCTTGAACCGCTCGGAAAAATCTTGCGCCAGCCGACGCGCAATGGCATCCACGATTCCGCCGGGGGGGAACGCAGATACGATCGTCACCGGCCGCTCCGGATATCCCGCAGCGGCCGCCTGTCCCAACGGCATCACGCACGCCGCAAGAAGCAGGGCCAAGGCCCGTACGCCTGCACGGCGGCACGTACATTCAGAAGTCTTCCTGATCGCTCTGCGCATGGAAATCTCCTTCGGTTGCCGGGCGCCCACGACGCCGTCACTCCTCGCTGCGGAATCCCGAGGCTTGCACCAGGGGACGCCAGAAGTCACGCTCCGTGTTCAACGTGCGTGTCACCGCGGCGCCGGGCAAGCCAGTCGCCTCCAGGCCTGCGCGCGCCATCGCACTCTTGACCTGCGCTTGCTGCATCGCGGCGACGAAGGCCCGCTCCAGGCGCTGCACGACCTCCGCAGGCGTCCCTGCGGGAACGAAGGCGCTGTAGGAGGCGTTCGCATGGTCGAATGCATCGATGCCGGCTTCACGCGCGGTCGGAACGTCGGGCAGCGACGCGTTGCGGCGTGTACCGGAGACGGCAAGGATGCGCACCTTTCCGGCGCGATGGAGTTCCAGTTGGCTGGCCAGGGCGTCCGTGCTCAAGGGAACGTGCCCGCCGATCAGGTCTGCCACGAGTGGCGCGCCACCCTTGTAGGCCACGGGACTCAGCGGGACGCCCACGGTCCTGGCCATGCCGAGCACGGCGAAGTGCAGTGTCCCGCCGAGGGAGGTGAGCCCCACGCTTGCCTCTGACTTGTTGGTGCGCACCCAGCTCACGTATTCCTGCAATGTCTTGTACGGCCGATCCGCGCCGGCGGAAATCACCGTGGGAACCTCGGCGAGATGGGCCACGGGGATGAAATCGCGATCGACGTCATAGGCAAGGTTCCGATAGGTCATCGGGAAGATGATGAGCGGCGCGTTGGAAGACAGGAGCACTGTCCTGCCGTTGGGCGCAGACCGCTTCACATGCTCGATGGAGATTCGCGTGGCGGCGCCGGGCCGGTTCTCCACGATCACCTGTTCCTCGCCGCCCTGGCGCAGTTGCTCTGCGAGCGAGCGCGCCAGCGTGTCCAGCGCGCCCCCGGGCGGAAAGCCGACGACGAGGCGCAGCGGGTTGGCGCCGGCGGTCGGCGCTTGCGCTTGTGCCGGGGCCGCGGTGACTGCAAGCACCGTGATTGCTGCGATCCACAAGATGGAACGGAAATGCTCAAACACATTCATCACTGCACCTCTACATCTGGCCAACGGGACACAAGATCGCGGGCCGCCTCGAACACCGCCGCCGCGGCAAGGAGATCCGACTCCTGGCGCAGGCGCCCGACCAACTGCAGCCCGATCGGGAGTCCGTCGCGCCCAAAGCCGCAAGGAAGGGTGATGGCGGGGTGGCCCGTCAGATTGAACGGCATGGTCCACGGGAACCAGTTGGACCGCACCTCGTCAAAGAGCCGCCCATCGATCTCGAGCTTGCCGAACAGGTCCTGGTCGATCGGCAGGGCAGTCCGCGCGAGCGTCGGGACCACGATGAAATCGTGGTCGCGCAGCAGCTCCTGCACATGCCGGAAGAGCCGGGTGCGCGCGAAGTTCGCTCGCTGGTAGTCCACCGCGGTGTAGTCGTTCGCGAGCGCGATCTGCTGGATGAGGGAGGGGCTCAGTCGATCCGGCTGCTCCTGGGCCATCTGGCCGAAGCGTGCCTTCCACACCGTGTGATTGATGGTGCGCCAAAGCGGCTCGATGTCGAAGTCCGACGCCGGCGCCATCTCGGCAAGCTCCGCGCCCAGGTCCTGCAAGAGTTGCAGGGAAGACTCGAAGCAGGCAGCAACGTCGGAAGCGATCGGCCTGCCGGGCGGCGTGGCTGCGAAGAGGATGCGCTTGCCGCGCAAGTCCTTCACCGATCGCGTCGCTTCCAGGTAGTCTGCAGCCTGGGCGCCGGCAGACCAGGGGTCGCAGGCATCCTCGCCCGCCATGGCCTGGAGCATGAGGGCGGTGTCGGCGACCGTGCGCGAGATAGGCGTCACGTAGGTGAGATTGCCGATGACGTCCTCCGCCTGCGAATGGGGAACCAGGCCAATCGACTGCTTCATGCCTACGACCCCATTGCAGGCCGCCGGGATCCGGGTGGAGCCTCCGCCATCCGTGGCGATGCCGATCGGTGCGAGCCCTGTCGCCACCGCCACTGCTGCGCCGCCGCTCGATCCGCCGCTGGTGCGATCAGGGTGCCAAGCGTTGCGCGTGCGTCCGAACAGGGGTGCATCGGTCAGGCATTTCGAACCGAACTCCGACGTGGTGGTCTTCCCGATGAGGATGGCGCCCTGTTGCCGCATGCGAGAGGTGGCCGCTGCATCCTCGGTCGGGACGTTGTCGGCGAACAGCAGCGAACCGAAGGTTGTCTTCACGCCCTTGGTGTTGACCAGGTCCTTGCAGGCATAGGGAATGCCGTGGAGCAGTCCGGTGGGTTCTCCTCGCATGACTGCCTCCTCCGCAGCCTTGGCGTCGCGCATGGCCTCGTCCGCGCACAGCGTGATGAAGCAATTGAGCTTCGGCTGCAGCCGCGTGGCGCGATCCAGCACTGCCCGGGTCACTTCCACGGGAGAGACTTCGCGGCGCGAGATCGCTTCGCGAAGCCGCACTGCAGTCCAAAAGCAAAGTTCCTCGGTCATCCAGCATCCCTTGGTCGGATGCCGGCTCTTTCAGCCGGCGACAGGACAAAGAGTGCCACCCACCTCCCGAGCGGTCCAATACTCGTTCACAATCCGCCCATACCGGAATCGTATGAGCATGGACCTCAAGAGCTTGCGTTACTTCGTCGCCGTGGCGGAGGCCCGCAGCGTCGGCAAGGCCGCCCAGCGGCTGCACATGGCGCAGCCGCCGTTGTCCGTCCAGATTCGCAACCTCGAGGCCCAGGTCGGGACCCCACTGTTTCTGCGCGAATCGACCGGGATGCGGCTCACCGATGCAGGCAGCGCCCTGTTCGCGCGGGCTCGCGAGGCCCTGGCCTTGGCGCACGAAGGCTTCGAGGCAGCTCGCGCGGTCGGATCCGGACGACGCGGCCGGCTCATGGTGGGCTACATGTTTTCCTTGGGCTACGCCATCCTGCCCAAGCTCGTCCCGCTTCTTCATCGCAGCTTGCCGGAAGTCGAACTGCAATTCGTCGAGATGAGTGCCGCCACTTGTGAAGCGCAGGTCGTGCAGCACATGGTGACCGTCGGCCTGTGCATGCCGCCGATCCAGCGCGCGGAAGTGGCCAGCACCATCGTCGGTGCTCAGCCGCTGCGGCTCGCCATGCCGGCGCGCTCGCCGCTCGCCCGTCTCGCCTCGGTCCCGGTGGAACGGCTTCAGGGCCAGAAGATGATCGCCCTGCCCTCGCTCAGGGAGGACGCGGACACGTCGATGGTGGCCGCGCTGCTGCGGCGCCACCAGGTGACGGTGCAGGTGGTCGAGCGCGTGGAAACCGTGCACGCCGCGCTGGCTCTCGTGCTCGCTGGCGAGGGGTGTGCCGTGGTTCCGGCGTGCGCTGCCGCGGGCCTTCCTCCGGGTGTCGTCGTTCGCAAGCTGACGGGCGTGAGCGAAGGCTTCGACGTCGCCGTCTGCCGGCGCCACGACCTGGACAGCCCGTTCATCGAGCCGTTCATCACCGCTGCAAGGCAGGCGCTGCGATGAGAACGACCGATGCGCTCGTCCCGGCTAGGCCAGCAGTGCGTTGACCGTGCCATGTGCCTGCAGCCATTGGGCACGGCGTTCGAAAAGCCTGGGCACGGCGCGATTGGCTTGCGCGATGGTCTGCGACAGATCGCCCGACAACAGCTGCCCGCCCTCGACGACGATGCGGCCCGCCACCATGGTCAGGTCGACGTCGCCACCCTGCACCGCATGCACCAGGTTGTGGTGCAGGTTGCCAGCGGCGCCGCCCAGCAGAGGCGTCATGCGCGGGGTGTCGGTGCCCAGCGCGACCAGGTCGGCGGCCTTGCCCACTTCGATCGAACCGATCGTGTCGTCGAGCCCGAGCGCCCGGGCACCGCCGATGGTGGCCATGCGGCACACCGTCCACGCATCGAGTGCGGCGGCGTCCAGCTTGGAGAACTTGGCCAGCAATGATGCGGTCTTCATCTCCTCGAACATGTCGAGGTTGTTGTTTTCCTTTTCGCCATCCGTTCCGAGGCCAACTGCGATGCCGCGCGCCAGCATGGCTTCAACCGGCGCCGCCCCGCTGGCGAGCTTCATGTTGCTGATCGGGTTGTGGGCCACGCCGATGCGCCGCGCGGCAAGGATGTCCATCTCGGCGTCCGACGGCCACACGCAATGCGCCAGCATGACGTGATGCGCGTCGAGCAGGCCGAACTCCTCGAGTGCTTCGATAGGACGCATGCCATGGCGTCGAAGCGTTTCCTCGACGTCGAATCGGCTTTCGTTGCTGTGCGTGTGAAACCCGACCCGATGGCGCCGGCTGATCTCGGCGCACCGGCGCCACGCCGGCGGGGTGGCATAGAACATGTGCTCCAGCCCCACCCAGACATGGATGCGGCCGTCCGCACCGCCATGCCAGCGTTCGATGAGCGCCTCGTTGGTATCCAGGGTCTCGAAATAGTCGTGTTCCGGATGCTCCGCGACGTAGGGCACGAGCACGGCCCGGATTCCCAGATCGGCGGCAGCCCGCGCGCTGCCCTCCATATGGCGCCACATGTCCACGATGGTGGTCGTGCCCGACAGCAGTGCCTCGGCATAGCACAGGCGGGATGCGAGTTCGGCCTCTTCGGCGTTGATGACGCGGTGCATCGGGTCGATGTGCTGCTGCAGCCATTCCCAGACCGGCAAGCCCTCGGCCGTGCCCCGCAGCAGGCCGGAGTGCGCGTGGGTGTTCACCAGGCCCGGCATGAGCAGGCGGTTCTTCAGGCGTCGCACCGGTACGCCCGGGTGGCTGGCGGCCAATGAAGAGATCACGCCGACGGCGCCGATGCGGCCGTTCTCGTCGACCAGGACGGCCCCATCGCTGACAACCGTGTTGTCGGCGTCCATCGTCACGAGATGGTCGGCATGGAGGATCTGTGCATTCATGGTGGTGAGTCTTTCGAAGGGGAAGGATTTCAGGCCTCTGCCATTGCGGCGCCGCGGGCTGCGGCCTCTTGCGCCTGCTGGCGCGTGCCCGGCCCGTTGAAGAGCAGGTTGAGCGCAATGGCCGTGATCGTGGTCAGGATGATTCCGCTGTCCGTCGCGACGCGGGTCCACGCGGGCAGCTGCGAGAAGAAGGTGGGCGACAGCAGCGGGATCACACCCACGCCGACGCTGACCGCGGCCAGCAAGGCATTGCCGCGGTGACGTTCGTAGTCCACCGTTGCCAGGATGCGGATGCCCATCATCGCCACCATGCCGAACATCACCAGCGCCGCGGCGCCCAGCACGAAAGACGGCGTCGCGGCGACGATGTAGCCCATCTTCGGGAACAGGCCCAGCGCAACCAGGATCAGGCCGCCTGCGACGCAGACGAAGCGGGTCTTGACGCCCGTCAGCGTGACAAGGCCGATGTTCTGGGAGAAGGACGTATAGGGGAAGGCATTGAAGACGCCGCCCAGCACGGCGCCAAGCCCGTCGGCGCGCAGGCCGCGGACGAGCCGCTCCGGCGTGGTCGGCTTGCCGACGATCTGGCCAAGTGCCAGGAACATGCCGGTGGACTCCACCAGGGTGACCAGCATGACCAGGCACATCGAGACGATGGCCAGCGGGTCGAAGACCGGCATGCCGAAGGCAAACGGCTTGATCACGCCGACCCACGGCGTTGATCCCAGTTCATCAAGTCGAACCTCGCCGAACAGGCAAGCGGCGATAAAGCCGCAGGCGACGCCAAGCAGCACCGCGATATTGGCAATGAAGCCCTTGGCGAAGCGCGACAGCATCAGGATCACCAGCAGAACGCCCAGCGAGATGCCCAGGTACAAGGGCCGGCCGTAGTTCGGGTTCGCGCTTCCGTCGGGCAGCAGTGGCGGTCCGCCTGCGGCCCAGTCGATGCCGACCTTCATCAGGCTGATGCCGATGACCAGGAGCACAGAGCCCGTCACGACCGAGGGAAAGAAGCGCAGGAAGCGGCCCATCAATGGCGCGAACAGGATGCCAAACACACCCGAGGCAATGATGGCGCCGTAGATGCCCGGCAAGCCGAGCGACGGGTTGCTGCCGATCACGATCATCGGAGTGACGGCCGTGAAGGTCACGCCCATCATGACGGGCATGCGGATGCCGAACTTCCACAAGCCCAGCGACTGCACCAGGGAGGCAAGACCCGCTGCAAAGAGGTCTGCGTTGATGATGAGGATCAGTTGATCGCGGGGCAGCTTGAGTGCCGCCCCCAGGATGAGCGGCACCACGATGCAGGCCGAGTACATCACCAGCACGTGCTGGAAGCCAAGAAGGGCCGTGCGCCCTGCTGGCAACTGTTGATCCACCGCGTGGGGCGTTGCGTCCCTCGAGTTCATGTCTCCATTCCTTTCTTTGATGGAAATCGGCTTGCTTGCCGGGGCGGCCTATGGGCTGCGCGCCGATTCTCGGAGTGGAGTCGCGGGGTGTAAAAATGGGATCCATCCGAAATTCAGATGCATCGCCATGAGGTTCTCCTTCGATCACCTGGCCGTCTTCGTCGCCGCTGCGCGCGAAAAGTCCTTCTCCGCGACCGGCCGCAGGCTCGGCAAGACGCAGTCCGCGATCAGCACCGCCATTGCCGACCTCGAGGTGGACCTTGGCGTCGCCCTGTTCGATCGGGGTGGCCGCTATCCCGTGCTCACGCCCGAAGGCGAAGCCTTGCTGGAAGAGGCCGAGGCCATCCTGTCCCGCTGCGGCAGCTTGCAGGAGCGCGCGAGTGCATTGACCAGCACGTCCGAGGCGCAACTGGCCCTGGCCATCGAAGATGCGTTTCCGGGCACGGCGCTGGCGGGGGTCCTCGGGGAGTTGCACCGGCAACATCCCGGGGTCAGGCTGGACTTGCTGCAACCGTCCAGCTCGGAACTGCTGGACATGGTGTTGTCAGGCGTCGCTGCAATGGGCTTGGGCTGCGCGAGATCCAACTATCCCAAGGGCATCGGCTTTTGCCGGCTCGGACAGGTCACGCTGGTCAACGCGGCACGCCACGACCATCCGCTGGCCCGCTTGGAGCGCGTCCGGTTCGCACAATTGGCCGATCACCTCCAATTGCTGCTGCTGGCCCAGACCGCCCACCTTCTGACGAGCGAATACCTCAATTCGCCGAAGAAGTGGTTCGTGCAGAGCGAAATGGCCTTGATCGAGTTGCTCAAGAGTGGGATAGGCTGGTCGATCGTGCCCAGGCGCCTGATCGCAGCGGAGCTTGCGACGGGCGAGTTGAAGGAGCTCACGCTCGAGGCCTATCCCTTCACCGAATGGTCGATCGGTCTCGACTTGATCTGGAGCGTCGAGGCCAAGCCCGGCGCCATCGCAACGTGGCTGAAGGCCGAGCTTGCGCGGACGAAGGTCATTGCCTAGCAATCGGCTAATAGGGACTGATCCCCTGCGCGAGTCGTCAACCCTTCTTCGCGCTTAGAGGCGAAAATCCGTCATGCCATGACCCGGGAGCCTTCCAATGACCCCCACCATCACTGCCTTCGAGCGCTCACCCGACTGCGGCAATGGACACGCACGTGACATGCGTGTGCGTTGGGCACTCGAAGAAGTGGGCCAGCCTTACGACGTTCGTCTGGTTTCGTTCAGCGCGATGAAGGAACCCGCGCATCGCGCCATTCAACCTTTCGGGCAAATCCCGACCTATGAAGAAGGTGATCTCGCTCTGTTCGAGTCGGGGGCGATCGTGTTCCATATTGCTGAGCACCATGGAGGCCTGCTGCCAGACGATTCGAATGCCCGGGCGCGCGCGATCACATGGATGTTTTCCGCGCTTGGCACGCTGGAGCCGCCGATCGTTGACCTGGAAATCGCCATGCTCCTGGAGCGCGACGAGACCTGGTACGAGCAGCGCCTGTCTATCGTCGAGGATCGCGTTCGCGGCCGGTTGGGTGAACTCTCCGGTCGCCTGGGCGAAGCAGACTGGCTCGATGGTGCGTTCAGCGCCGGTGACCTTCTGATGGTGACGGTGCTGCGCAGGTTGAACGAATCGAGTTTGCTGTTCGAATATCCAAACCTCTCCACCTATGTCGCCCGCGGCGAAGCGCGACCGGCATTCAAGCGTGCTTTCGATGCTCAACTGGCGGTTTTCACCGCCGCATCGACCGGCCGCTGAGATGAAGGATTCATCGTGAGCAAGTTTCACCATAGGCTGGCACGGACTGGTCTCATCACGGCGGCCTTCGCAGCACTCGTGCTGTCAGGGTGCGGCGGTGGTGGCGGGGGTAGCGAAGATGACGCTTCGGCGCCGCAGTCTGCAGGGCCCAGCAGCATCGTCGCCGACCCTGCGCCTGGCACGGGCTACCCGGCCGGCTCGGAGGAAGCCGCGGCCTTCGCGCTCCTCAATGCCGAGCGCTCGCACTGCGGCTTCGGCACCGTCGCGCAAAACGCGCAGCTCGACACCGCAGCCAGAGGCCACGCGGACTACCAGTTGATCAATCACTTCTCGTCCCACGTCCAGACCCCCGGCAGGCCGGGCTTCACTGGCGAGTCTTCCCTGGATCGTGTGATCGCCGCCGGCTACAGGAGTCCGGCAGCCGTCTATGACCTCATCACGTCGGTCTTCGGCAGCTCTGAACTCGCCGGCCGTGGCAGGGCCTCCGTGCGCCTGCTGCTGTCCGCGCCATACCACGTCACCGGCATGCTGTCGCCAACGCGGGAGATCGGTATCTCCATCCGCAGCAGCGACCAGGTGAACTCCACCGCCACCCATGGTCCGCGCACCGTCGAGCAATACGACCTCGCGCTCAAGGCCGGGCTCACCCCCCAGCTGCCTGGGACCGCTGATGTGCTGACCTACCCCTGTGCCGGCACCTCGGGCACGGCGACTTCCCTGCGGTCGGAGACCCCCAACCCGGTGCCGGGACGGGACCTTTTCTCGAATCCGATTGGCCAGCCCGTTCTTGTCACGATCCGCCAGGGCCGTGATCTGGTCATCCGGTCGACGAGCGTGAAGGAGGTTGGCACTGACGGCCTCGTCGGAGCGGCGGTCGCCTTGCTGCCGACACTCAGCGCCGGGAACGATCCGGCGCAAATCCTCGGGAAGCACGAAGCTATCATCCTGGTCGACAGGCCGCTGCGGCCCGCAACGAGCTACCTCGTCGCAGTAGCGGGCACCAACAACGGCGAAGCGTTCGAGCGGTCGTTCACCTTCACGACGGGGAATGACTCTCGCTGAACCAGGCAGCCGCCCATGAGCCGCATCCCCGCCTCATCGACACGAGAAAGAGAGAGACATCGTGCCCCGTCTTCGCATCACTGCCGCAGGCCTGCACTTCATCGCAGAGACCCATCCCGACGCGCCCGATACCGTGGCCGCCTTCACGAAGTTGCTGCCTTATCGACAAAAGATCGTCCACGTGCGCTGGAGCGGCGAAGGCGTTTGGGTGCCCCTGGGCGACTGGAAGCTGGGCGTGGGCTTCGAGAACCATACCTCGCATCCCTCAGCCGGTGACATCCTGTTCTACCCTGGCGGCTACAGCGAGACCGAGATCATCTGGGCCTACGGCGCGTGCAGCTTCGCCAGCAAGATGGGCCCTTTGGCGGGCAATCACTTCCTGACCATCGTCGAGGGCAAGGAGCAACTGCGCGAGCTCGGACGCAGGGTGCTATGGGAGGGTGCGCAGGACGTGCTGTTTGAAGCGCTTGCATGACTGGCGCTTCGCACAACTTGAATCATTGATGTTCGACGCGCAGCTCCATGTTTCGCAGGGCCCAGGACGGCTGAGCGCTCACTGAGCGCAGCAGGCCGCTCGGGAGCGCCTTGGAACCAGCGCCAGGCGCGCCCAGCTCATCGAGGATGGTGCAATCCAAAACAGCGCCGCCGGCGCATCCGCTGTCGCAGCTGCGCACGAACGCTGCCATGCTCTGCTCAAGGGCCTTCAGCTCCGAGAGCTTCGCCCTCAGCGCGGCCAAGTGAAAAGACGCAATGTCTCGAAGCTCCATGCAAGGTCGCTGGGGGTCATCCGCCAAGTCGACGACCTCACGCACGCTCGATAGAGAAACCGAATTCCCTGCAGCGCCGAATGAACGTCAAGCGCTGCGCTGCCGTTTCGTCGTAGTGCCGACGCCCCGCCTCCGTCCGCGGCCCCGCAGGCAACAGACCGATTTGTTCGTAGTACCGGATGGTTGGTACCGTGCAGCCGGTTTGCTTTGCCAGCACCCCAATCGACACCATCAAGTTCATCGTTTCACCTCCAGAGCGAACATCGTAAATCAGGGCGCCAGCACCTTCAGCAGCCGCGTGGTCAGCGTACATGCCATGGGAGCGCCGTCACCTGCCGGCATGTCCTACCTCCTTCGAGCACGAACCCGCGCAACCGCAACCTGAATCGAGGCTGCTGCGACGCTTGCGCAGCCACCAAAGCCCGATGACGACGGCAGTGCCGCCGGCAATCAACAAGCTACTGGCAGGCACGAGGGCCTCGACGCGCGCCAGGAGCGCCGAGCCGAAAAGGGCCACGCCGCCGGCGGCAGCCACAAGCGGAATCAAACAGCACGCCGCACACGCGGCGCGCCCAGGCCCAACAGAAGTTTCCACGGTCTCACCAGCAGCTCCTTTGACGACGGACTCACGGTCCAGCGCCCAGACTAGGACCTCAAGTAACTTGAGGAGCAAGCGCTTTGTGCATGCGGGCTTTGCGCACAATGGCAACCATGGATGCTGTCAAAACCCTGGGACTTTTCATCGCCACCGCCCTTGCGGAAATCGTCGGCTGCTACCTGCCGTACCTCTGGCTGAAGCAAGGCAAGTCCGCCTGGCTGCTTGTGCCAGCAGGGTTGAGCCTGGCGCTCTTCGCATGGCTGTTGACACTCCACCCGACCGCCGCGGGGCGGATATACGCTGCCTATGGAGGGGTCTATGTTGGCGTCGCCATCCTTTGGCTCTGGGCAGTCGACAGGGTGACCCCTTCAGCCACCGACTTGGTGGGTGTCGCCGTTTGCTTCGTGGGCATGGCCATCATCATGTTTGGCCCGCGCCACGCCGGCTAGTGACGTTCGGGCCACGACTGCGCGGGGGCGATCGTCGCGGCCTTCCCGGCGTCACAACCGAGGCGTCGCACGTGTCAACTCAGCTCTCATAGGTGACGGAGCGGACTGCTGGCCATTTGAATGAGCCGAAGCCGCAGCGATGAAGGGGCTTGCCTCTGCGATCGACTCCCGGTTAGGCTCGTCGCCACATGTCATCAATTCGTCACAAAGTTTCGACAGGACTCGTTGAAGCGGACGCGAGGGTGCTGTCGTGGTGGCGGGCTCTTCGCGCGCTTGCCGTGCTGAATATTTGCCTGTGGTTGGCCGTACTGCACTCCGGGCCTGTCAGCGGTGTCCACGGAGCGCTGCAGCTGGCGTTGTCCGGTGTCTACGTGCTGGTGTGCGCCTACCGCTCGATGTTCCCCCGGGTGGACCTCGAGCGGCTGGTGGTCGTGGACACGCGCCTGTCCAGCATCTTCTTGGGCCGCGCCGCAGCCACGGTCGCTGAGATCTGCTTCGCGCTGCAACTGGGGCTGCTGGTCCATCAGTTGGGCGTGCATGCCGGCTTGCCGTGGGTGCAAATGGCCGCGTGGGCGGTCCCGATTTTCATGGTGGTAGCCCAAGGTTTCTGCTGGCACAGCGTACTGACGCTCAATCACATCACCCAGGCCGTCGAGTCCTTGCTCTGGGCTGCTGGCTTTTCCTGGATGGCGGCCTTGCTGGGCGTTATAGCGCTGGACAGCAGTGGCTGGGTCAACTCGTTGGCAATCTTCGGGATCCTGGGCTCGGTGTCCTTCGTTGCCTATGTCCTGGGCGTGGACGTGCCGATGTATTGGCGCCGTTACCAACACGGCCGCGCTCGCGGGCAGGCCTACATGCGCCTGAACCAGGGCGCGCGCGACGCTTGGCACCGCCGCGTGCAAAGCGGCAGCTGGGCGGCATGGAAGGCCGATGCGCTCTGGCTGACGCCCTACTTCAGCTTGGGCGTCTGGGTCAGCATCGCTATGGTGTGCGTTCCGGGCGCCTGAGAAACTCGAGCGACTGTCGACAGGACGCCCTGTCGAGGCAGTAGCCGGATGGACTGGCATCGCCTTGGCGTCGAGCCCTGCGCGACCGGGCCGGGCGCGTTCGCCGTCCCCTTACCGTCGTTTGATTTCCCTCGTTCGCTAAAACAGAATCCACGAACCGCACACGTCAGCGTTGAAAGGTGGCTCTCATGTCCAATAGGCTGCCCCCCCTGCCCGCCCTCAGGTCGTTCGAAGCACTTTCCCGACTGGGTTCGGTGAATGCGGCCGCAGACGAGATGTGTGGCACACATGGAGCAGTCAGTCACCAGGTGCGCGCGCTGGAAGAGCACCTCGATGTCCAGTTGATCAAACGCGGTTCCCGCCCACTCGCTTTGACTGAGGAGGGACGCAATTACGCGTACCAGGTGCGCCAGGCATTGGACGACATCGCGGAGGCCACAGGACGCCTCATGGTGCGATCAGCCAATCCGCTGTTGACTATCTCCGTACTGCCCTCGTTCGCCATGTTCTGGCTGATCCCTAGATTGCCGGGCTTCTTGCAAGCGCAGCCGAAGGTTCGGCTGAGCCTGGTGGCTTCAATGGCGTTTTCGAGTTTTGATAGCGAACCCGCGGCTTGCGCCGTGCGATTCGGGCACGGTCAATGGCCAGTA
The DNA here is from genome assembly GCA_035476655.1 of Variovorax sp. Taxonomy (GTDB): domain Bacteria; phylum Pseudomonadota; class Gammaproteobacteria; order Burkholderiales; family Burkholderiaceae_C; genus Variovorax. The sequence goes on along the minus strand of DATILH010000148.1, from coordinate 21,208 downwards.
CCTGCACTGCGAGCGGCTGATGCCGGAGACGAGTCTGTTGGTGTGCTCCCCCCGCTTCAAGGGCGGCGCAATCCCGACTGCAGTGGACGACATCCTCGAATGCCCATTGCTGCATGCAAGCGAAAGCTGGTCGACATGGCTGCACGCCGCAGACGCTGAAGAGCGGCGCCCCAAGGCGGTCTTGGAGTTCACGGATTCCACGCACATGATTCAGGCCGCGCGATTGGGCATGGGGATCGCACTGACACGCCGTTCCATCGTGCATGACCTCATCAAGGCGGGCGATCTGCTGTGCAAGTCACTGGCGTGGAAGCGCCACACAAGTCGAGCTACTACCTGGTATGGCCGCGTAGAAACCATGGCAACTACGAAGTCCAGATCTTTCTGCAGTGGCTCAAGTCGAAGGTCAGCACCTACCTGGCCGAGTGGCAACGGGCCCTGTAACCCTGCCGCGTTTCCACGTATATCAAGCCATGCAGCCAAGAGGCTGCCAACTGGGCATCACATCACCACTTGACGCGCACACCCAGCGATCCTTGCACCGACGACTTCACCTGTGCGTCGCCGCCGTTGCTCATCAAGCGCCCGATCTCTCCGTAGACCATCGTGATGGGCGTCAGGGCCAGTGAAAACCCAGCGGCCACTTCGGTCGAGGTGTAGCCGCTCGCGCTCGAGATTCGCGCGGTGGCGGTGGGGCCGACGAAGCTCACCACGTCGGCGCCCGAACTCGCGCGGTAGACGTTGACCCGCGCATAGGGCTGCAGGCGGCCGGCTGCCGTGGCGACGTCGCCCTTGACGCGGATGCCGAGGCGGCCGATCCAGCCTCCGTCGGGGTCCTGCTGGACGCGTGCGTCGGCGATCGACACGTCGTCGAAGCGTGTGCTTTGATGAATCAGCTGGACCTGCGGCTCGATGCTCCATCGGCCAGCGCGAAGGACTTGCCGGCTTCGATAGATGCCGAAAAGCTGCTCGCCTTGCCTGCCGCTGCCCCGCTGGCATAGGGCCGCACGTCGTAGCGATGGCTACCCACTTGCAGCACTGCATCGGCATACCAGCCACGCGCGTCGATCCAGGTTGCGTAGCCGCCGACGTAGCTCGATCGCGAATCGTTGACACCAACGCGGCCAAAGGTGCCACGCGCGTTGCCGCTGACGTCGGCATTTGCGTCCAGCAGGCCGACATATCCCCCGATGCGCCAGTTGCCAACGGCCAGGAGGTCGCTCCCAAGCTGCAGCCCGCCCCAAGTGGCCCTGACTGTGCGGTGCGGCGCTGCCGCTCTGGCGGATGTCCAGATCGGCGTAGATGAGGCGTGCCCAGGCACCACGTTCGGGGCCTGTATCGCCGACGCGGCGATGCAGGTTGCCGAGCATCGCGAGATCGCCCTGGCGAACCTGCGCGGGCAGGGCGGCGAAGAGCGGCGCCTCGTTCTGAGCGGGTCCGACCGGGACAGGCGCGGCGACGGTCGCTTCGGTCTGTGCAGTAGTCGTCGGCGCCTCGGCGACTGCCGGCGCTGCGGCCTTGCTTGTCTCGATTCCGATCGGTGCCGGTGCCGGTGCTGGTGCTGGTGTAGGTGCCGGTGCTGCTGCTGCTGCTGCTGGTGCTGGTGTAGGTGCAGCTGCCGGTGTTGATGCCGGTGCCGGTGCCGGTGCCGGTGCGGGTGCGGGTGCGGGTGCGGGTGCGGGTGCGGGTGCGGGTGCGGGTGCAGGTGCGGGTGCAGGTGCAGGTGCAGGTGCAGGTGCAGGTGCAGGTCGTGGTGACGAGTTCCCACAAGGTTGGGCGTTGCCAACATCCTTGTCGTTGCCACAGTTCGCCGCCGGAGCGACTCCGGCAAGGCCGAAGAGCGCAACGGCGACGCACGCTTGGAGGCCCTTCACGCGAGCAACGCAGGGCGCGCGGCGGTCGACACCTGGCTTCGAGCCGCCCGTTCGGCGGGCATTGAGGACCTGCTTGATGGAATGTTCGAAGGAGACGGTGGCAGATGATTCCGTTAGGAAGCCTAGAAAACCACGTACATACAGCGCGCTGAAGATGTCCCTATCCTGCCTACCCATGAAACCCCCTTCGTTGAAGCGCGCCCTGCAGAGAGCGAAGGCGCCGAAGAAGTCTATGAGCGGCCTGTCGGTCACGGCCTCAATTGATTTGGACCTTTCGGTGATGAAAACTCACGTAGAAAAAGGGTCCGCTGCAATGGCGAAGCTTTCAGCCGGAAGTGGATTGCAGCGGCCTGCAGACACGTGAGTTCAGGGGCAGCCATCACGCCCCGTCGCCGAGGTCAAGTAAGAGTGGTTTCGCTTATTGCCGCGATCTGTCGTCGCAACGACAGCATTCACCTGACCTCCTTGATAGTGTGCGCAACGCAGCTTAGTTCAGCTGTCCAGACATCCAGGAGACGGCAATGGCATGGAAGATTGAAGTGGTGGACGGATGCGCGATCGTGCGCATGAACACCAACAAAGTGAATGTACAGAACGACCAGTTCTTCGCCGATCTGCACGGCGCATTCGACAGGCTTGAGCAGGAGTTCAGCGAACTTCCGCTCGTGCTGACCGGGCAAGGCGATGCGTTTTCCGCAGGCATCGACTTCCAGTACAGCTTCGACATCTTCGGCAGCGGAAGCGAAGACAAGATTCGCTCCTGGTACCAGACCTACCGCGAGACGAATCTTCGAATCTTCACGTATCCAAGGCCGACCGTGGCGGCAGTGAACGGCCACGCCATCGCGGGCGGTCTGATCACGGCACTCGATTGCGACTTTCGGGTCGCGGCGCGCAAGTCCGCGAAGTTCGGCCTCAACGAGGTACCGATCGGCATACCGATGCCGGCCGCCTATGTGGAGATCATCAAATACGCACTGGGTGACCAGGTTGGTGCGCTGACCACGCTGCGCGGGAAGCTGTACGACTTGCAAGAGGCAGAACGCCTCGGCTTCTTTCACGAAGTGGTGGAACCGGAACAGTTGCTCTCGACGGCGATCAGCTATGCCAAGTGCATTTCGCCGGACTGCAACACGGCCTACGCGATGTCGAAGAAAGCCTTGCAGGACGGGGTGCTAAGACAGATCGAGGAGCGCACCGTAACCTTGGACGAACGGCTGCCGGCAGGGATGAGCGACTCGGGCAATCGAAAGGCACAGGACCGCCGCAGGCAGGAGATCATGCAAAAGAAGCCGTAGGAGACTCATGATCGATCTCTATCGCTGGCCGGCTCCCAATGGTCACATCCGAACAGCGCGCCCGACACTGCAGCGACTCAGCCAACCTCCATGACATAGGCGCGCAAGCGTTCCAGATCCACGAGGACGATGCCCTTGTGAACCTCGCTGCGCACAAGCCCGAGGCGTTTGAGTTCGCTGATCGCCATGTTCACCCGTTGCCGCGACAGTCCGCAGATAAGTGCAAGTTCGTGCTGAGGAATCAACAACTCCTGCGCGTCCCCTGCCTGGTGGCCCGCCAGCATCAGCAAGCCCCGCGCAACACGCAACTCGGGACCGAGCAGGCGAGAGGCTTCCAGCATCCCTACGAACACCCCCATGCGCTCGTTCATGATGTCGCACAGGAACTGATTGAACTCGATGGACGATCGGCGCAGCGTCTCGAAGGTTTGCGCCGGAACCATGAAGATGCGGGATGGCGTCAGCGAGCGCAGGTCGTAGCGACGCAACTCCTTTTTAAGCAGGGACCCTTCGCCTCCCCATTGGCCTTCGCGCAGGCAATACAACGTGGTCTCGGCACCGTCAGCTCCGAGGACATACATCTGCAGGAAGCCTTGCATGAGCCCGTACCAGTGCATGCAGGGCTCGCCCGCGCGGGCAATGTATTCGCCTGCAGCGGCTGTCCTCTCGACAGTGGTTTGGAGGATCAGCCGTTGCAGGTCGGCCGGTAGAGCGCGGTACCAGGGCCAGCGTTCCAGAAACTCGGGGAAGCCGGCAGCCGGTGCCTGGGGTGGTGCGGTGATGCTCATGGGCCACCTGGGGTTCGTTCGCCCAACGAGTTTAGCCGTCATTCCTTGGTCGGCTGCTGTCGTCGCAAAGACAGATTTGCGGGACGTTCTGCCGCACAGTGCCGCAAGAAACCTACCAGGAGCGCCATATGCCCGACATCATTGATGCGTGGATGCAGTTTCCAAACAAGGCTTATCTTCTCGATCCGATGTTCGATTCCCTTCGGCGCTGGCCAACTACTTGGAAGTCACTGGCGCAGGAGAATTCTTCCATCACACACGACGAGGCACTTGCCACCTTCCGCGATCAGGGGGTCAAGAAGGTGATCGCCAGTGCCTGGTGGGCTCCAACTGGTCAGATGATCACGAACGACGAAGTGGCCGCCGCCGTGCGAGCGCACCCTCAACAGGTGGTGGGAGTCGCGTCCGTTGACATCCACAAGCCAATGGCGGCGGTGCGGGAACTTCGCCGGTGCGTAAGGGAGTTCGGCTTCAAGGGGCTGCGCGTGCTGCCTTGGCTCTGGGGCCTGCCGCCGGATGACCGTCGGTACTACCCGCTCTACGCTGAATGCATCGAACTGGACATCACATTCTGCCTCCAGGTTGGACACGCGGGTCCGATGCGGCCGTCCGAACCCGGTCGGCCCATTCCTTACCTTGACAACGTCGCCCACGAGTTTCCGGAACTACGTATTGTGGGCGGGCACATCGGCTTCCCGTGGGTGGCCGAGATGATCTCGCTGATGATGAAACACCCGAACGTGTACGTTGATACGTCAGAGTACAAGTCCTCCCGCTTTCCTCCGGAACTCGTCGCCTACATGCGCGGCCCGGGCAGACGCAAGGTCTTGTTCGGCACCAACTACCCGATGCTGACGCCGTCTGAATGCCTTGCAGATGTCGCGTCACTCGGACTGCCAGCGGATGTACTGGGATTGTTCTTGGCCGACAACGCTCGCCACGCATTCAAGCTCGTCGACTAGGCGTCGTTGCCCCCTACCTGCTGAATAACCCGGAGGTCAAGTCGGCCTACCTGGCTGGCGGCCAGCCGCATGCAGCTTGCCGCTAGACCAGCCCTCGCGCCGACTTATTCGGCGGTGTAGCCAGAGGCCTTGATCGGCCGCTCCCACTGCTTGAGGTCGCTGGCCTGGGTCTCGGCCAGTTGCCGAGCGCCCGCGTGGTCGGCCGTCAGTCCGAGGCTGCGGATGCGTGCCTGCAGCTCGGGCGCCTTCAGGGCTTCGCCCACGGCATCGGACAGCCGCTTGACCTTGTCGGCCGGCAGGTTGGCCGGGCCGTACAGGCCGACGAAGGCCTCGGCCGTGGCGTCGATGCCGGACTCCTTGAGCGTGGGCACATCGGGCAATGCGGCCGAACGTGTCGGACCCGTGACCACCAGGATGCGCAGCCGCCCTGCCCTGTGGTGTTCGATTGTTTCGGACGCGGTGTCCACCATGATCGGAATCTGGCCACCCAGCAGGTCCTGCACGGCGGGCGCGCCGCCCTTGTAGGCCACGTGGGTCAGCGGTACGGCCGCGGCCTGCGACAGCAGCACGCCCGCAAAGTGAGGCACGGTGCCTGCACCGGAAGACCCGTAGTTGGCACGCGCGGGGTTGGCCTTGAGCCAGGCCATGACTGCATGGATGTCGCCGGCAGGTGCCCCGGGGCCGGCGGTCACGGCGAAGTCGAAGGTGGCCACGCGCGCGATCGGCGCGAAGTCCTGGACAGGGTCGTAGCCCAGGCTCTTGTAGAGCCAGGGCGAGATCACCAGCGCGCCGCTGGGCGACAGCACCAGCGTGTTGCCATCCGCGGGCGCGCGCTTGAACTCACCCAGGACCAGGCGCCCGCCAGCTCCAGGCTTGTTCTCGACGACCACGGGACGATCCAGCAGCGGGCGCAGGCGTTCCGCCAGCAAGCGGGCCACGGTATCCACCGAACCGCCCGGCGCAAAACCGACCAGCAGCTTGACCGGGGGCTTGTCCTGCGCGGCGGCGCCCAGGGGCGCGAACGCTGCCGCCAGGGCGGCAGCGGTGATGAGGCGGTGAACGAAGCGACGGTTCACCATGGGCATGTTCCTTTTCACAAGGTTGTCGAAGGGTCGCTGATGCTCAGAAGCCGAACACACGCACGGCATTGCCCGAGCGCACCGCGTCGCGCTGCTCAGCGGACAGCCGCTCGGTGTTGGCGAAGGAACCGCGAGTGTCGTGCACCTGGTGCGGCCAGTCGGTGCCGAACATGACGCGGTCGGCCCCCACCACCGAAATCAGGAACTCGAGCGAAGCCGGGCTGTAGGAAATGCAGTCGTAGTAGATGTGGCGCAGGTAGTCGATGGGCTTGCGCTGCATCTTGCGACGCTGTGGGAGCTCGACCTCGTCGCCCTTGGTGAAACGACCGGCCAGGTAGGGCAGCGCGCCCCCCGCGTGCGAGGCGATGATCTTGAGGTTGGGGTGCCGGTCGAAGAAGCCGTCGAAGATCATGCGCGTGATCGCCAGCGTGGTGTCGAACATGAAACCGACCGACCAGCTCAGGTCGAACTGGCTCATGTCCATCATGTCGACGCCGGGGGGGTCGGTAGGGTGCACCAGCACCGGCAACGCGCGGCGGTCGATCTCGGTCCAGATTGGCGCGAAGGCCGCATCGGTCAGGCTGCGGCCGGCGATGTTGGCCAGCACCATGACGCCGCTGGCCCCGTTGTCGCAGGCGCGCTTGAGTTCGTCGAGCGCGCGCTGCGGGTATTCCCAAGGCAGCGATGCGAACCAGCGCAGCCGATCCGGGTGCGTCTTCTGGGCCTGGGCCAGCGAATCGTTGGATTCGCGCGCGGCCTCGCAGCTGGTTTCCTCGTCGCCCCAGAACACATTGGGGCAGGTCAGCGACATCACCGAGATGTCGATGCCGGCCTGGTCCATGTGCTGGATGCGCAGGTCATAGTCGAAATGGCCCTTCTGCGGGATGACCACCGGCGTGTTGCCTCGGAATATCTCGCGCTGGCCGTCCGGCCGCACCTGGACGTTGTAGGGGCCGCCATGGCGCTCAAGCAGCTCGAGCCAGGGCCGGGTGAAGATATGGGTGTGTACATCAATGACGGGCATGGGTTTGTCTCCTGTTCGAGAGTGACTGTAGCCAGATGGCATAGGCGAATTGATCGAATATTTGATGTTTGCATAATGAAACTCTTATGCAAGATCGACTCACCCAAATCGCCCTGGACACGCTGGACCGCATGCGCTCGCGCCTCAAGGCGCGCCACCTGAACCTGCTGGTGGCGCTGGACCAGTACGGTTCACTGTCGCGCGTGGCCAAGGAGTGGGGCGTGACCCAGCCCTACCTCACGCAGTCACTCACCGAGATCGAGGCCATGATGGGCACGGCGCTGTTCACGCGGGCGCGTGGTGGCGTGACGCCGACGCCGGTGGGCCGCATCGCGGTGTCGCGCGCGGCGCGATTGCTGGCCGACCTCCAGGACTGGGCGAACGACATGGCCGCGACACAGTTGGGCTACAACAAGCGGCTCAACATCGGCGTGATCCACTACCTGTCGGGCCAACTGCTGTGCGACACGCTGACGCGCACACGCGAGCAGATCGGGCCTTTCGTGTTCTCGGTCGAGGAGGACACCAGCGCCCGCCTGCTGGCGGCACTGCGTGAACACCGCCTCGAAGCAGTGGTGACGCGCGCCTGGGGCGCGGAGCAGGTGCGCGACCTGCACTGCGAGATCCTGTTCCACCAGCGGCCCGCGCTGGTGTGCCACCCCAAGACTGCGCGCCAGCTTGGCAAGCGCGCGCTGGACTGGCACGAGCTCGCCGGCATGGACTGGCTGCTGCCGCCGGCCGGCACCTCGCTCGGGGTCTCGGTGCTTGACATGTTCCTGCGGGTCGACGAGATACCGCCGGTGCCGGCGATCGAGACCCACTCGCTCAAGATCGTCGGTCGCATGATCGAGCGCAACCCGTCCATGGTCGCCCTGGTGCCAGCCGACGTGGCTCACGATCTGTCCACCCGCGCCCAGGTCGCCAGCGTCGCCTGCGACCTGGACTGGCCGCTGCCTCCCGTGGCCCTCTATCGTCGCCAGGGCGTGCCCGACTCGCCCACCATGGCGTCCTTTGTGCGCACGCTCAAGGCCCTCTGCAGAGAGCGCTTTGACGCCGCTTGAAGCGCGCCAAGGCCGCATCGCGCTCGACTGAGCGCGATGCGGCCTTCCTCAATCCTCGCCGATTGCAGCACCTCAGGCCGGCGGCAGGATCACCTTGTCGCAGACGTGAACGACGCCATTGGTGTTGAGAACGTCCGCCCTCGTCAGGTTGCAGACGCGGCCACGCGCATCGATCACCTGGAAGCTGACGTTGACCTTGATGCTCACGCCCACCTCCACGGTGGCAACCGGTGCATCGGTCACGAATTCCTTCTTGAACTTGCGCGCGGGCACCATGTGGCAGCGCATGACCCTTCTGCACAGCGCAGTGTCGGCCAGGAAGGCCTGGAATGTGATGTTCAGTTCAACCAGCACCGCGGTAAAGGCTGCGTTCGTCGGGCAGAAGAAGGTTTGAGGGGTGGGCTGCTTGAGCGTATCGCTGAGCCCCGCGGCATTGATCGCCTCCACGCACATGCTGACATCCGGCGTTTGCTCGCAGGTCACCACGATGTCCTTGTCGGCCGGCAGCATCACGCGGTCGAGTTCATGCAAGGCGCCGTTCAACGCCACCGAGTCGGTGACGACGAGGGTACAGACGCGGTTGCGGCCGTCGGTGGCCTTGAACACGTTGTTTTCCTTGTCGATCTTGAAGAAGCCGCCCCCGATGGGCTCGATGGCATGACCTTCCACGACGGCCTCGGTAAACTGCACCTTGCCCAGGATGTGGAACCTCAGGATCACGGTCAGCGTCGCCTTGTCGGCAAAGACCTGGTCCTTGCTCTTTCCCATCTCGCCAAACAGCGCGTTGAAAGCGTCGTTGGTCGGCGCGAACACGGTGTTGGTGCCCGAGGCCTCGAGCGTTTCGCGCAGGCCGCAGGCGTTGACCGCCTCGACGAACACGCTGAGTTCCGGCTTGGATTCGGACAGGTTCATGAGGTTTTTGCGCTCGTCCAGCTGGGTGCCAACGGTTTCATCGTCACTCCCACCCCCGCCACAACCGGGCAGGAATAGGGCTCCGCCCAGTGCGGCAGCTCCATAGGTGATCAGTTGGCGGCGGCGGGTCTGCAAGTTCGACATGTCAATGCTCCTGAGGTTGGTGAACAAGTGAGACCAAGCATCGGGCCGCACCGTGTCTGGTCGTCGCAAGTGACATTCGCACATGGACGTAGGACTTGTCTCCCAGCGGATGCCAGCGCGTGTAGGCGCCGGCTGATACGGCGACATCGCTGGCCGTTACCATCGCCTCCCGATCCTGCGCATCATTTCCATGGAATTCCTTATCCCGATAGTCCTGTTGGCTCTCGGCGCCTACCTGCTCAACACCAGGCTCCAACGCCGACGCGTTGCCTTGTTGGGAACTCGGTTCCGCCCCTACCAGGTCGAGAAGCTGATGGAGCAGCTCACGGATGGCTATCTGCGCTGCCTCGACGAGGACGATGCGACGCGCCGTGAGCAGATCTGGCGCATGCTCGACGCGACCGAGGCGACGCTGGCCGATCAGTTCCAGCGATTTGCGGCAGACTTCGCCAGGGTCGACGAAGGCCAGGCGCGCGTGAGCAAGCTCCTGTTGGCCATTCCCTATGCGGACAGGCTTTTCCCCGCGGCGAGCTTCGACGTGCGCAAGGTCTTCCAGATCCATGCACTGGGAATCGCCGCCGTGGCGGCGAACCGCTGTGAGCTGTCAGCCAGGGACAAGGCCTTCACCATGTCTGCCGAACTGTTCCTGATGCAGCACACCTGCCACTGGTACTGCAGGTCGATGGCGGTCGCCTCCGCGCGCCTGATGGCGCGACACAAGATCTCGTACGCCCTGGTGCTGGACTCGGTGTCACCGGACACGCGCACCGCCTACCGTGACGTGGTGGGCTACTGATGTCGCGCGCTACGGCGCGTGCGCGATTTCCGCGCAGATCACCGGGGCCGGCGAAAAAAGCGCTGCCCTCCCCTGCCCGCTCTCTTCGATGTGCATGGCCGCTCGCAGTTGTGCGGCCGCCGCCTGGGCATCGGCCTGGCTGGCCGCATGCACGCGCGCCAGCGGCTGGCCCTTGCGCACGCTGCTGCCCAGCGGCAGCACGTGCGTGAGCCCGACGCGCGGATCGACGCGATCCTCGGCGCGGCGCCGGCCGCCGCCCAGCGCGACGATGGCCATGCCGATGGCACGCACATCCGTCGCCACCAGCACGCCGCCGTGCGGTGCCGCCAGATCGAGATGCACCGGCGCACCCGGCAGCCGGCGCGCCGCTTGCCGAAGATCGCCCGGACCGCCCAGCCCTGACACCATGCGCGCAAAACGCTCGGCGGCCGCGCCACTGTCGAGCGCACGCATGGCCTGGGCCCTGGCCTCGGGCATGTCGGCCGCGAGGCCGCCCAGGCGCAGAAGCCGCGCCGCGAGCGCCAAGGTGACTTCGAGCAGCCGCGGCTCGCGGCAGGCGCCCGTCAGAAAGTCGATCGCCTCCCGCACTTCGAGCGAGTTGCCCGCGCTGTGGCCCAGCACCTGGTTCATGTCGGTGATCAGGGCGTCCGCTGGCAAGCCGGCACCAGCCGCCACTTCGACCAGGCTGGCGGCCAGCGCACGCGCGTCGTCCAGGCGCGACATGAACGCGCCGTTGCCGACCTTCACGTCGAGCACCAGCCCGTGCAGGCCGGCCGCGAGCTTCTTGGAGAGGATGCTGGCGGTGATCAAGGGCACCGACTCGACCGTGGCCGTCACATCGCGAATCGCGTAGAGCCGCTTGTCGGCGGGGGCCAGGGTGGGGCCGGCGCCGACGATGGCGCAGCCCGCATCGCGCAGAACGGCGAGCAGCGTTTCGCGCGGCGGCTCGACGCTGTAGCCGGCCAGCGATTCGAGCTTGTCCAGGGTACCGCCGGTGTGGCCCAGGCCGCGGCCGGAGATCATCGGCACCACGCCACCGCAAGCCGCAACGATCGGCGCCAGCATCAGGCTCACCTTGTCGCCCACGCCGCCGGTTGAATGCTTGTCGAGCACTGGCCCCGGCACGTCGGGCCATTGCAGGACTTCACCGGAGTGGGTCATGCCACGGGTCAGGGCCACGCATTCGCCGTGGTCCATGCCGTTGAGCAGGATCGCCATCGCCAGTGCGGCGATCTGGCCCTCGCTCCAGCTGCGGTCGGTCAGGCCGCGCACGAATGCCTCTATCTGCGTCGGCGAGAGTGAGCCTTTGTCGCGCTTGGCGCGGATGACCTCGGCCGGCAGCAGCATCAATAGTCCCCGGCAGCGGATGCCTTGCCCGGCCCTTCCTGCCGCAGCAGCAGCGATTCGATGTCCGCCAGCAAGCCGCTGGCGCCAAAGCGCAGGCGCCTCGGCCCGAGCGCCGACTCGCCCAGCCACTCGCGTGCCAGCGCGATGTAGATCCCTGCGTCGGCCACCGTGCGCACGCCGCCCGATGCCTTGAAGCCCACCGCTTCCTTTCGCGCGTGGCCGGCAATGGCTTCAAGCATCACGCGCGCGGCATCGGGCGTCGCGCCCGTGGGCGTCTTGCCGGTGCTGGTCTTGAGGAAGTCGACGCCGGCGTCGAGCCCGATCCGGCAGGCCTGGCGAATGAGTTTGGGCGAAGCCAACTCACCGGACTCGATGATGAGCTTGAGCGTCTTGCCCGCGCATGCCGCGCGCACCGCTGCGACCAGGGCCGCCGCGCCGGCCGCGTCGCCCGCAGCGAGCGCGCGCCACGGCAGGACCAGGTCCACCTCGTCGCCGCCGGCGGCGAGGATGGCGTTCGCGTCGCTCAGGGCGCGTGCGGTGTCCAGAGCGCCATCGGGGAAGCTGGCCACGGCCGCGACCCGGATCGATGCCGGCAGCGCGGCCCTGGCCTGCGCCACGAAGCGCGGCCACACGCACAGCGCCGCCGGCGGTCCCGCCGGACCTTGCGCCTTGGCGCACAACGCATCGATGGCAGCGGCATCGTCGTTGTCGTTGAGGCTGGTCAGGTCCAGGCAGGCCAGCGCGATGCTTGCGTCACGATTCATGTGAGGTCCTCGCTATTTTCTTTGCACGTCGTCGCCCGGTGCGTAGTCCGCGGCCTTGAGCGGGCTGCGCCTGGCGATGTAGGCGCGCAGCACGTCGGCATCGACGAAGCCGGTGTTGAGGTAGCCCGGGTGCGTCGCCAGCTTGGGATAGCCGTCGCCGCCGGTGGCGGTGAAGTTGTTGATCGCCAGCCGGTACTCGCGTTGCGCGTCGATGGCTTGCCCGTTGAGCTTGGCGTCTTTCAGTTGCCCGCCCTCGATCAGCATCTGCACGCCCGCTGTCTGCGGGAAGGCGCCCGAGCCCGGCGTCATCCTGGCGGCGGCTTCGAGGTAGCGCAGCAGCTCGGTGCCCGTGAGCCGCACCACGGTCACTTGATTGCCAAAAGGCTGGACCTTGAGCACGTCGCGGTACGTGATGCGGCCGGCGGGCAGCGAATCGCGCACGCCGCCTGAATTCATGATCGCGACATCGGCGCTTGTCTTGTCGAGCATGGCCAGGGCGATCAACCGGCCGAGGTTGGTTTCCTGCTTGCGCACCCGCTCGCGATCGCCGTCGAACACGCCCACCGTCTCGCCCACCGGCACCATCAAACCCGCCTGTCCACTGTCCTGGAAGGGCTGCAGGAAAGCCCGCACGCCGGCGTCCTCGGGAATGGTGTCGGTGTACGCGACCTTCTTGCCGTCCACCGTGCGCTTGAGGTTGACCGGAATCAACTGGTAGCTGAGCAGCTCGATCCGGCCCGCTTGCACCTGGAAATCGGCCCGGCCCACGTACTTGCCCCATTCGTGCGCCTGCACGATCCAGGTGCCGTTCTGCCGGTCTGGCGCGCAGGGCATGCCGGGCACGTAGGCGTCGTTGCGCTGGTTTTCCTGCAGCATGCAGACCGGGTTCTGGCTGTGGCCGCCAACGATCAGATCGAGCCCGCGGGTGGCGCGCGCCATCTCCACGTCGCCCGGTGCATTGACGCCGCGCCGGCCGTCGGTGTAGTGGCCCATGTGGGTGGCGGCAATCACCATGTCGGCCTTTGCGCGCAACTCGGGCAGCAACCGGGCCGCCTCGTCGATGGGCGGGCGAAATTCAATGCCCGCGATGTTGGCGGGCAGCACCATGCGGGTCGTGTCGTCGGTGGTCAGGCCCATCACCGCGATCTTGTAGCCGCCGCGCTCGAACACCCGGTAGGGCTCGAACATGCGCTGGCCGTCGCGGTAGATGTTGGCCGAGAGCAGCGGAAAGTCCGCCCATCGGCGCTGCTTTTCCAGCACCGCGGGCGGCCTGTCGAACTCGTGGTTGCCCACCGCCGCGGCGTCATAGCCGAGCAGGTTCATGCCCTTGAAGTCAGGCTCGGCATCCTGCAGGTCGGATTCGGGCACGCCGGTGTTGATGTCGCCGCCGTCGAGCAGCAGCGTGTGGCCGCCACTGGCCTGCACCTGCGCGCGCACGCGGTCGACCAGCGTCTTGCGCGCGGCCAGGCCGTATTCGCCGTCGGCATTGGTCCAGAAGCGGCCATGATGGTCGTTGGTGTGCAGGATGGTCAGCTGGATCGGCGCGCGACCGCCCGGCGCCGTGGTGCAGCCAGCCACCAGAGCAAGCGCAGCGCCGGCAGCAATGAGTGACACGCGCATGGGTCGAACCTTCCGGTGAAAAAATCAGGCCGTCGCAATGACCGCTGCAAGCAGGCGCGATGCGAGCTGCTCCCCGGCTTGCGCGTTTCGCAACGTATGGGCGTGGCTCAGCTGCTCATCGGAGAGCCCCGCGGCCATGTTGGTGAGCATCGAGAAGGCCAGCACCTTCAGGCCCGCACGGCGGGCCAGGATGGTCTCGGGCACGGTGCTCATGCCCACGGCCTGCGCGCCCAGCAGGCGCAGCATGCGGATCTCGGCCGGTGTCTCGAACTGGGGGCCCAGCATCCAGGCATAGACCCCTTCGTGCAGCACGATGCCCGCCTGCGCGGCCGCGGCACGGGCCTGCGCGCGCAGGGCGGGATCGTAGGCGTCGCTCATGTCGACGAATCGGCCAAGGCCGGCATCGTCATGCAGCGGCGTGCGCTGGGCCATGTTGAGGTGATCGGCGATCAGCATGAACGAGCCGGGGTGCATGCTCGCGTCCAGGCTGCCGGCGGCATTGGTCAGGACGAGGATCTGGCAGCCGGCGGCGGCCAGGCTGCAGATGGGGCCCTTCATTGCCGCCGCGTCGCCGCCTTCGTAGGCGTGCTTGCGGCCGCGCAACAGGGCGACCACGCGGCCGCCGATGCGGCCCAGCCGCAGCACGCCGGCATGACCGGCGACGCTCAACGTCGGGAAGGCCGGCAGCTCGGGATAGGGGATGTCCTCGGGCGCATCGACCAGGTCGGCCGCGCGGTCCCAGCCGGAGCCGAGCACCACTGCCAGCTCGGGCGCGGCGCCGGTGGCGCGGATGCGCGCTGCGCTGGCTTCGATGGCTTCCTGCGAGCTCATGGCGATGGCAAATGCGCCGGGCCGAAGCTCGCCGGCAGCAGCTCGCCCAGCGTATGGCGGCTGCGCACCTCGCGCAGGTCGGCGCACCAAACCGGCGTGTCGTCGCCCGCGAACTCGCGCAGCTTCTGGCGACAGCCGCCACAGGGGGTGACCGGCGCATCGGCCACGCCGACGACCACCGCCGCCAGCACCCGGGTGCCACCGGCCAGCACCAGGTGCGCGAGCGCCGAGGCCTCGGCGCACTGGCCCTGCGGAAAGGCTGCGTTCTCGATGTTGCAGCCCGCATGGACAAGGCCGTGTTCGTCGAGCAGCGCGGCGCCGACCGCGAACTTCGAATAGGGCGCGTAGGCGCGCTCTCGGGCCGCGCGGGCGGCATCGATCAGCTGCATCATCAGGATCTCTGAAACGGCCACTCTAGCGCTCCTTCACGTACGGGATGCCCAGCGCCTTGGGGGTGCGCGCCTGGCCGACGAAGCCAGCCAGCAGCACCACCGTCAGCACGTAGGGCAAGGCCTGGATCGCCTGTACCGGCACGGTGCCGAGCAAGGGCAGCGCCGTGCCCTGCAAGCGGATCGACACCGCATCGAGAAAGCCGAACAACAGGCAAGCCAGGAAGGCGCCGACCGGATGCCACTTGCCGAAGATCATGGCGGCCAGGGCCATGTAGCCGCGGCCGGCCGTCATGTGCGGCATGAATGACGGATTCTGCGCCAGCACCAGGTAGCTGCCGGCCAGGGAACACAGCGCGCCGTTGAGCATGAGCGCCCGGTAGCGCAGCGCGGTAATGGAGACGCCCGCCGCATCGACCATGGCCGGGTTCTCCCCTGTTGCACGCAGGCGCAGGCCGAAGCGGGTACGAAACAGCAGCCACCAGACAGCCGGGACCAGGGCGATGGCCAGGTACACCAGCGCGTTGTGGCCGAACAGGCCCAGCCCCAGCACCGTGCCCACCCAGGGCAGCGCACGCAGCGCCTCGCCGGCGCCCGTGAACCATGGCGCCAGGCGCACTGCGTCGGGCAACGGGGGCGTCTGGCCGCCTTGCTGGAACCACGCGATGCCCAGAACCACCGTCAGGCCGGCGGCCGTCATGGTGATGGCCATCCCCATCACCACCTGGTCGCCACGATGGGTCACGCAGCCGAAGCCCTGCAACAGCGAAAGTGCCACACCGACGATGAGCGACACCGCCAGCGCCAGCGTCAAGGAGCCGCTCAGCGCAGCGACGCTGCCGGCGGCGAAGGCACAGGACAGCATCTTGCCTTCGAGGCCGAGATCGATGACGCCTGAGCGCTCGGCCAGCGTGCCCGCCAGCGCACACAGGATCAGCGGCGTCGCCACGCGCAGGGTCGAGGCGAGCAAGGTGCCGAGCGCGACTTCATCCATCGATGGCACTCCCTGCCGCCGCCGCGCGCGGCGCGCGGCGCGTCGCGCGCCACAGCCGCGCCAGCGTCGGCGCCGCCACCTGCGCCAAGGCGCCGGAGAACAGCACGATCAGGCCCTGCAGCGTGAACACCATGTCGCGGCTGAAACCGGGAATCTCGAATGCCAGTTCAGAGCCACCCTGGTACAGCGCGCCGAACAGCAGCGCAGCCAGCACGATGCCCACCGGGTGGTTGCGCCCGATCAGCGAGACCGCGATGCCGGCAAAGCCGGCGCCCACCACGTACTCGAGCAGCAGCCGCCCGTGCACGCCCGCGATCTCGTTGATGCCCACCATCCCGGCCAGCGCACCAGACAGCGCCATGGACACCATGATCTGTGCGCGTGGACGCATGCCGCCGTAGTGCGCCGCGTCCGGCGCATGGCCGACCGCACGGATGGCGTAGCCCGGCTGCGAGCGCCACAGCAGCAGGTACACCGCCACGGCGCTGGCCAGCGCCAGCAGCACGCTCAGGTTGAGCGGCGAGGCCGGCCATTCGATGCCGAGGCCGGCAAGCGCTTCGTGCACGCCCGGCACGCGCGCCGAGGCTGCGAAGGCGCGGCTCTCCACCGTCATGTTGCCGGGCTCCTTGAGCACGTCGACCAGCAGGTAGGCCAGCAGCGCCGAGGCGATGAAGTTGAACATGATGGTCGTGATCACGACATGGCTGCCGCGCCAGGCCTGCAGCGCCGCCGGCACCGCGGCCCAGCACATGCCGAACAGCATGGCCGCGGCGATCATCACCGGCACCATGACCCAGCCCGGCAGGTGCTCGCCGAGTGCCAGGGCCGCCAGCGCGGTGCCCAGCCCGCCCATCATGGCCTGACCCTCGCCGCCGATGTTGAACAGGCCCGCATGAAACGCAACCGCCACCGCCAGGCCGGTGAAGGCGAAGGTGGTGGCGTAGTACAGCGTGTAGCTCAGGCCCATGCGGCTCCCGAAGGCGCCCTGGACCAGCAGCGTGAGCGCCTGCCAGGGATCGTGGCCGACCACGGCGACGACGATGCCACAGGCCAGCAGCGCCAGCGCGAGGTTGACCAGCGGCAGGACGACGAGGTCGATCCAGCGCGGCAGATCCGGGCTCATGCGTTTTCTACCTCGTCGCCGGCGCCGCACATCAGGCGGCCCAGCGTGGTCTCGTCGCATTGCGCGACCGGGCGCTCGCCGACGATGCGTCCGCCCGCCATCACGAGCACGCGGTCGGCCAGCGCCAGGATCTCGTCGAGCTCCGACGACACGACGAGCACCGCGCCGCCACCGGCCGCCATCGCGCGCAGGCGCCCATGAATGAACTCGATCGCGCCGATGTCGACCCCCCGCGTCGGCTGGCCCACCAGCAGCACCCGCGGCTTCGGGGCGGCTTCACGCGCCAGCACCAGCTTCTGCTGGTTGCCGCCGGAAAACTTGGCGCTCTGGAGGCGCGCATCGCGCGGGCGCACGTCGTATTCGTCCATCATCCGCGCGGTATCGTCCTGCATGCTCGACTGCCTCATCCAGCCGTGCCGGTTGTAGCGCGGGCGCCGCTGATAGCCGAGCACGGCCGATTCCCACGCCGCGAAGGGCAGCACCAGGCCGCGCCTATGTCGGTCTTCCGGCACGTGGGCCAACCCTGCTTCGCGCGCCGCCCCGGGATCAAGCCACCGCTGCGGCGTGAAGGAACGCGAGCCCAGCGCGAGCGTGCCAGAGTGCGGCGCCAGCATGCCCGAGAGCACCTCCAGCAGCTCGCTCTGGCCATTGCCCGAGACACCCGCGATGCCGACGATCTCGCCCGCACGCAACTGCAGCGACACGTCGATCAGGCGCGGCGTGCCTTGCGCGTCGCGCCAGTTCAGGCCGCGCGCATCGAGCAGCGGTGCGCCGCTCCCGGCGTGCGCGGCGCCGCCGGCCACGCGCCCCATCTGCACGCGGCGCCCGACCATGGCCTGCGCGAGCGCGTCGATGGTGGTTGCGGCCGTGGCGCACTCGAGCACCACGGCGCCGGCGCGCATCACCGTCACGGCGTCGCACAGCGCGACGATCTCCTTGAGCTTGTGCGTGATCAGCAGCACCGTGGTGCCGCGCGCGCGCAAGGCTCGCAGCGTGTCGAACAGCTGCTCGGTCTCCTGCGGCGTGAGCACCGCCGTCGGCTCGTCGAGGATCAGGATGCGCGCGCCGCGAAACAGTGCCTTGAGGATCTCGAGCCGTTGGCGCTCGCCCACCGGAAGCTGTTCGACCGGCAGGTCCAGCCGCACCTGCAAGCCGCTCTCGCGCATCAGCGTTTCAAGGCGCGTACGCACCTGCGCGCGCGCATTGGGCAGCCGCCAATGCGGCTCGGCGCCCAGCAGGATGTTGTCGAGCGCGGAAAACGGCTCGACCAGCATGAAGTGCTGGTGCACCATGCCGATGCCCAGCGCAATGGCTTCGTGCGAGCCGCGGATCTGCGCCGCCTTGCCTTCGATCTCGATCTCGCCGCTGTCGGCCTGGTAGAAGCCGTACAGGATCGACATCAGCGTGCTCTTGCCGGCGCCGTTCTCGCCCACCACGCCATGCACCGTGCCGGCCGGCACGGTGAGCGTGACTTCGCGGTTGGCGTGGACCGCGCCGAAGTGCTTGTCGATGCGCGTCATGCGCACCGCGGGCGGGAGCACGGCCGACGCCATGGTCAACTCGGCAATCCGTCGCGTGCGCGCTGCCCGGCGCATGAAGGCGTCGCGGTCCCTTCCAGAAACACCGCGGAACCGGCTTTGCCGGGCCGCTGGTGTTGCCCCCGGCAGGGGGCCGGCGGAGCGACACGAAGTGCGCGAGCGTGGGGGCGAGTCAAAGCTTGCAGGCGTTGTCGGCCATGTAGTCGGCTACCTTGATCTTGCCGGCAATGATGTCGGCCTTCGCCGCGTCGACCTTGGCCTTCATGTCGGCGCTCACCAGCTTGGCGTTGTGCTCGTCCAGCGCATAGTCGACCCCGCCCTCCTTCAGGCCCAGCGACGTGACTCCCGGAGTCGGCTTCTTCGCGGCGTTGAGCACCGCCACATCGACCCGCTTGACCATCGAGGTGAGCATGGTGCCCGGCTGCATGTGGTTCTGGTTGCTGTCGACCCCGATGGCCAGCTTGCCCGCGTCCTTGGCGGCCTGGTAGACGCCAGAGCCGGTGCCGCCGGCGGCGGCGAACACCACGTCGACACCCTTGGCGAACTGCGCCTTCGCCAGCTCGCTGCCGCGCGTCGGGTCGCTCCAGGCGGCGGGCGTGGTGCCGGTCATGACAGCGCTCACTTCGACCTTCGGGTTGGCGTACTTGGCGCCTTGCTCGTAGCCGCACTGGAACTTGCGGATCAGCGGGATGTCCATGCCGCCGACGAACCCAACCTTGCCGCTCTTGCTGGCCAGCGCCGCCATCATGCCGACCAGGAAACTTCCCTCATGCTCCTTGAACACGATCGATTCGACATTGGGCAGCTTGACCACCGAGTCGATGATCACGAAGCTGAGCTTCGGGAATTCCTTGGCCACCTTCTCGATGCTGCTGCCCTGCGAGAAGCCGATGCCGATCACCGGATTGGCGCCACGCCCGGCCATGCGGCGCATGGCCTGCTCGCGCTGCGCCTCGTTGGCAATCTCGAAGTCGAGGTAGGCCTTGCCGGTCTCCTTCTTCCACATCTCGGCGCCTCGGTAGGCCGCTTCGTTGAACGACTTGTCGAACTTTCCACCCATGTCGTAGACGATGGCCGGCTCGGCACCTGCCAGGGTGGCGCCGGCTGCGAGAGCGAGGACGAGGGCCTTGTTGAGCTTCATGGTGCGCATCCTTGGTTAGCGGTCCGGCTGTAAGAATTCTTGCTGCGTCGCACCTCCGCCGTTCGAGGCCTTTCGCGAGGCTCGTGCGGAGCCCCGGGGCAGGATAGCAAGACTTGCGCCGCGCCAAACCGGGGCGCACCCTAGGCGCTGTTCCTCTACCATGCGGCGATGGCTGCCCCGCTCTCCCGCGCGCTCGCGCAACACCTGCAGGCCTTGCCGAAGGTCTTGTTGCACGAGCATCTCGACGGTGGCCTGCGACCGGCGACCTTGCTCGAACTGCTGCGCGCACGCGGCCTGGCCGCGCCGGCGCAGGACGCCACGGCCCTCGCCGCCTGGTTTGCCGCGCGCGCCCAGGCCGGCAGCCTGACCGAATACCTACGCGGCTTCGGCCTCACGGTCTCGGCCATGGCCAGCCCTGACGCGCTCGAGCGCGTGGCCTTCGAGGCCGCCGAGGACGCGCGCCTCGATGGCTGCGTGCTGGCCGAGTTCCGCATCGCGCCGCACCTGTTCGAGCCGCTGGGCGTGCCGCCGGCGGCCGCGGTCGAGGCGCTGCTGGCCGGCCTGCGCCGAAGCCCGCTGCCCAGCGGGCTGATCCTGTGCGCCATGCGCGAGCAGCCCAGTGCACAGAGCGAGCGCGTGCTGGGCCTGGCGCTGCGTTACCGCAATGAGGGCGTGATTGGCTTCGACCTGGCGGGCGCCGAACGGGGCCATCCGCCGTCGCACCATGCCGCCGCCTTCGCCTTGGCGCGCGAGGCCGGGCTGCCGATCACCTGCCATGCCGGCGAGGCCGACGAAGCCGAACGCGTTCTGGAAGCGGTGCGCCTGGGTGCGCGCCGCATCGGGCACGGCGTGCGCCTGGCCGATACGCTGGACGCGGCGGCCGGCAGCATGGCACGAGCGACCTTGGACGAAGTTCGCGCCAGCGGCGT
Organism: Variovorax sp.; assembly: GCA_035476655.1. Classification (GTDB taxonomy): domain Bacteria; phylum Pseudomonadota; class Gammaproteobacteria; order Burkholderiales; family Burkholderiaceae_C; genus Variovorax. The sequence continues at coordinate 594 of DATILH010000148.1, read as the reverse complement.
GCACCTGGAGCTGTGCCCCACCAGCAACGTCCACACCGGCGCCGCGGCGTCGTTGGCGGCCCACCCGATCCGGCGGCTCTGGCAGGCCGGCCTCAGCGTGTCCTTCCACACCGACAACCGGCTGATATCGATGGTCAGCATGAGCGGCGAAGCCATGGGGCTGCTGCGCGACAATGGCCTGGGCCTGCGCGATCTGGCGGAGATGAGCCTGCAGGCGGCCGAGCACTCCTTCCTGCCGGCGCCGGCACGCCAGCAGGCGCAGGCCGCGTTGCAGGCGTGGCAGGCCGTGCTGTAGAGTCGAGATGTGGCGCGGTGGCGTTAGGTTCGGCATATTTGTTGACCGCCTCTTTCGATTGGCGGTGCCTTACTGTCCGGACCCTGACTCCGTTTCCACATCCCGCTCATCGAACCGAGCATGCGATTTGCCCGCACTAGATGTGGTCGACCACATCTTATGCCTAATGTGGCGTCGGTTTATATGTGGCGCCCGGCGCCCGCTCCCTGGGAAGGTTGGCTGCTGAACGTCACATAAATTTCACGGCGGCCGTACTGTCGGATCCCCTCAGTTCACACAAGGGAGATCCGATCATGTTC
>DATILH010000147.1:0-31059 GCA_035476655.1 Variovorax sp. | reverse complement strand
GACGGCTGCGCAAGCGAGGGCTGCACAGCCATCGCCAACAGCGCCACACCAGCGCCCACATCGAAAACCCGACTCATTGCCACCCGAGACACCTAAGGAAAACCCGACTGTTACAAATGCGCACCCCAACAAGCCGAAGGGCAGTCCCGTGGACTGCCCTTCGCTTGGGGGAAGCTCGCGAGGGAGCTTGCGGCTTTAGCTGCTCGAACCGCCGGTGGCGCCGGTGGGCGCGGCGCCCGGCAGCGGCAGGCTGTCGCCGGCGCTCTTGGCGACGGCCAGGAGGGCGGCCTTCACGTTGCCGTTGCTGTCTTGCAGCAGGGCGGCGGAGTTGTCCAGCACCTTGTCGAGGTCGGAACCCAGGGCGAAGGTAGTTGCGTCGAAGGCCGATGCACGGGCCGCGGCCAGGATGGCATCCGCCTGGGCTGCAGTCTTGCCGCCGGCGATCAGCTGCGCCTTGATGGCGTCGAGCACGGCCGTGCGGTAGCTGTTGCCGGAGTTCGCCACGTTCTTGGCAAAGGTGGCGTCACCGCGAATGCGCTCGATGAACTGGGCCACCGTGAGCGAACTGGTGCCGCTGCCGGCGGCGGCCAGCACCACTTCGACCATCATGTCCGTCAGCGGCGTGAAGTTGGCGGTGCCGTTCGAGAGCAGCACGCCGCGGTACCTCGTGCTGCCCAGCGTCGCGGCGCCGATGCAGGGATGGGCCACGTTGCCCTGGGCCGAGTAGGTACCGGTGCCGTTGGTGGTGCCACTTAGCGTGGCGCCGTTGGCGCAGGTCATCTCGACCGTGGCGCCGACCAGCATCGCGCCCTTTGCAGCCGTGCCGCTCACCGTGGTGCCAGCACCGGCGCCGCTGCCGCCGTCATCACCGCCGCCGCCGCAGGCGGCCAGCGAGGCGAGCGCCACCGCGCACGCAAGGAACTTGACCCCATCCAGCTTCGCGAAATTTTTCATTAGATTTGTTCAGTAGGAAGTAGCTTCAAAGTTGCCGGTTCCAGACGTGAGCGCGGCGCCACATGGGCGCCGCTCCGTTGGATTGCGAGTGCAGTTTAGCAACTATTGTAATCAATCGTTATTAGCCAAGCTTGGACAGGTTGGCCGAAGTTCGCGGCTAGAAGTCCTACGGAAGCATGACGTTAGCCAATGAAGGCACCAATTTTCGAAGTTTGCAGCTACTCACCAGTTCGGGAATATTCACATTATTTGTTGTCAGTTTGCAAACCAAATGTAACGTAGCGTGAATTAATACCGCCGAGACTGCGCTCGCGCTCATTCGGCCTTGTAGCCAGACGCCTTGATCGGCGCTTCCCACCGGGCCAGATGCTCGGCCAGTGAAGCGGCCAGGGCCTGCGGCCCGGCGTAGTTGGGCACCAGGCCGAAGCCGCGGATGCGCTCCTGCACGGTGGGGTCGCTCAAGGCCTGCGCCGCCGCCGCGCTGATGCGCTGCGCCACCGGCTCGGGAAGGTTCGCCGGGCCGAACAGGCCGAAGAAAGCGTCAGCCACGATGTTGATGCCCTGCTCCTTCAAGGTCGGGACTTCCGGCAGCGCCGCGGACCGGCTCTCTCCGCTCACCGCAAGGATGCGCACGCGGCCCGACTTGTGGTGTTCGATGGTTTCGGAGGCGGTGTCCACCATCAGCGGGATCTGGCCGCCGATCAGATCCTGGGCCGCCGGCGCTCCGCCGCGGTAGGGAACGTGCGTCATCGGAACTCCGGCGGCCTGGGCCATCAGCAAGCCGGCAAAGTGCGGCACGGTGCCCGCGCCGGACGTGGCATAGCTGGCCTTGCCGGGGTTGGCCTTCATCCATTCCAGCACCGCCTTGAGATCGCCCGCCGGGGCACCCGGCCCGGCTGTCACGGCAAAGTCGAAGGTGGTGGCACGCGCGATCGCGGTGAAATCCTTGACAGGGTCGTAGCCAAGGTTCGAATAGATCCAGGGCGCAATGACCAGCGCCCCGCTGGGCGTCAGCACGATCGTGTTGCCGTCCGGTGCTGCGCGCTTGATTTCCCCCAGCGCGACGCGCCCGCCCGCCCCGGGCTTGTTGTCGACGATCACATTCTGGCCGAGCGTCGTCTTCATCTTCTCGGCCATCAGGCGCGCCACGACATCGACCGAGCCACCGGGCGGGAAGCCCACCAGCAGGCGGATGGCCGCACCGTCCTGCGCGCGTGCGAGATTGCTAATGCCAAGCGCAGTTGCAGCAATGGATGAGGCCGCAAAAAGATGAAATTGCCGTCTTTGCACGTTTGATCCTTCGCCGCGTCGAATTGGCGCCAGCGCATTCTCAGAGCGGCAATAGGAGCGTCCATGCGCGGATACCCTAGCCGGCGGCGGCTCGACGGCCAGGACGAATCACTGCGTGCGATTCAGGCGGCTTGGTGTATGGCGAAGTCAACGCTGGCCAGCAGCACGGGCCTGCCCGGCGCGCCGCGGTACTTTTCCAGCGCAAGCGCGTTGATGACTTCACGGTTGCTCAAGTAGGCCTCCAGCAGCGTATCGCCACCGCCTGTCGCACCAAAAAGGTCGCGCAGGGGGTTCTCCTCGATCTCCGCGACGATGCGCAGTTTGTCTTGCGGATAGACCGCAAAGCGCACGCTCGCCGTGTCGTAGCAGTAGATGGCTTCGCTCATGGCTTGTCTCCAGCTGGTGCATCCAATCCTTCTAAGTAGGGCACTTGTCACGGCAGCGTGATGTCGGACAACACGCCGCCGGCGCGTCAGTCTGCGCCTACACGCCTTCAGCGTGCGCTGCGTCCGACAAGCAGACGCGGCATTCGTCCTGCGCACAATCGGGCGGGGGCGAACTAGAACTGAGGGGTGTCGTCCACGCCGCCCGCCTCCATCGACGCGCCCGCGTCCTTCGGTGAGACCGATGTCTATCTGTTTCGCGAGGGAACCCATGCACGACTCTACGAGCGCCTGGGCTGCCAGTTGGCGGCCGAAGGCGAAGGCGCATCCTTCGGGGTGTGGGCACCGAACGCCGAAGCCGTTTCGGTAATCGGCGACTGGAACGGTTGGAACGAGCGGGCCGACCCGCTGGCCCCGCGCCAAGATTCCACCGGCATCTGGCAGGCACATTGCGAAGCCGCGCGGCCGGGCCAGGCCTACAAATACCGCATCCGCACCCGTGGCGGCGGCGCGCTGGACAAGGCCGATCCGCTGGCGGTGCTGAGCGAGCTGCCGCCGGCCACCGCCTCGCGCGTCTGGTCGCTGGACTACGAGTGGCATGACGGCGACTGGATGAAGCGCCGCGCCGCGGTCAACTGCCTGGACGCCCCGATGTCGATGTACGAGATGCATCCCGGCTCCTGGCGGCGCAAGGATGGCGGCTTCATGAACTACCGCGAGCTCGCCCATGCGCTGGCCGAGTACGTGAAATCGCTCGGCTTCACCCATGTCGAATTGATGCCGGTGACCGAGCATCCCTTCTACGGCTCCTGGGGCTACCAGACCACCGGCTACTTCGCGCCCACTTCGCGCTACGGCACGCCGCAGGACTTCATGTACTTCGTGGACCACCTGCACCAGCAAGGCATCGGCGTGGTGCTGGACTGGGTGCCTTCGCACTTTCCCAGCGATGCGCACGGCCTGGCGAACTTCGACGGCACGCAGCTCTACGAGCATGCCGACCCGCGCCAGGGCTTCCATCCGGAATGGAACTCGGCCATCTTCAACTACGGGCGCCACGAGGTGCGCAGCTTCCTGATCTCGTCGGCCCTGTTCTGGCTGGAGCGCTACCACATCGACGGCCTGCGGGTGGACGCGGTGGCCTCCATGCTCTATCTTGACTATGCCCGCCGGCAAGGCGAATGGATTCCCAACGTGCACGGCGGCCGCGAAAACCTGGAAGCCATCGACTTCCTGCAGGAAATGAACCGCGCCGTCTACCGCGAGCACCCCGACACCTTCACCGTGGCGGAGGAATCGACCGCCTGGCCCAAAGTCTCGCGGCCCACCGACATGGGCGGCCTGGGCTTCGGCATGAAATGGAACATGGGCTGGATGCACGACACCCTGGCCTACATGCGCGAGGACCCGATCAACCGGCGCTACCACCACGACCGCCTGACCTTCTCGATGGTCTACGCCTTCCACGAGAACTTCGTGCTGCCGCTCTCGCACGACGAGGTGGTCTACGGCAAGGGCTCGCTCATCAACAAGATGCCGGGCGATGCCTGGCAGCAGTTCGCCAACCTGCGCCTGATGCTGGCCTACATGTGGGCGCACCCGGGCAAGAAGCTCCTCTTCATGGGCGGCGAGTTCGCCCAGCGCCGCGAATGGACGCACGAGGGCGAACTCGAATGGTTCGTGCTGGAGCACCTGGAGCACCGCGGCGTGCAGCACCTGGTGGGCGAACTCAACCAGGCCCTGCGCAGCGAGCCGGCGCTACACGAATTGGACTTCTCGGGCGACGGCTTCGAATGGGTCGATGCCAACGACCAGGACAACAGCGTGATCGCCTTCCTGCGCAAGGCGCGGGGTGGCCAGCCGGTGCTGGTGGTGTGCAACCTGACGCCGGTCCCGCGCCAGAACCACTGCCTGGGCGTGCCCAGCGGCGGCACCTGGCACGAGATCTTGAACAGCGATGCCCAGGCCTTCGGCGGCGCCGGCTGGGGCAACCTGGGCGCCGTGCGCGCCGCGCCCCTGCCTGCGCATGGCCGGCGCCATGCGCTGTGCCTGACCTTGCCGCCGCTGTCCACGCTCTACCTGAAGAAGGTGTCCGATGAATAAGGGCCTGTCCTTCCTGCGCGAGGTGATCGCCGGCGCGCCCTCCCCCGCGCAGCCAGGCACCGACCCGGACCGCGCGCCACGCCCGCTCGACGCCCGCGACGGCCGCAGCCGCGCGGTGATCGACGCGGTGCTGCCCTGCGTCGACGGCGGCCGCTTCGCCGTCAAGCGCGTGGCCGGCGAGAGCATCACCATCGAGGCGCATGTCTTCACCGACGGACACGACGTGCCGCGGGTGATGCTGCAGTGGTGGAAGGAAGGCAGCGAACGGCGCGAAGAGCTGCCGATGAAGCTGCGCTACAACGACGAGTGGTTCACCAGCTTCGTGGCGCCCGCGCCCGGCCGCTATCGCTATACCGTGGTGGCCTGGGTCGACGCCTTCGAATCGTGGCACCACGAGCTGGAACGCCGCGTCGAGCCGGACGACATCCGCATCGCCGCGCGGGTCGGCGCCCTGGAGATCGCGGCCGCCGCCCAGCGCGCCAGCGGCAGCGAGCGCGAGGAACTGGGCCATTGGGCCCGCGCGCTGGACGAAGGCGCGGCCGATGCCGGCATGGATGCCGAGGCGCTCAAGGCACTGGCGCTCGACGAAGCACATGCCATCGTCGTGCGCCGGCATCCAGATCGCGCGCTGGAGACACGCTTTGTCGCCGAGCTGCCCCTGGCGATCGAGCGCGAGCGCGCCCGCTTCAGCACCTGGTACGAACTGTTCCCCCGCTCGGCCGGCAACGACCCGGGCGTGCACGGCACCTTCGACGACGTGGCGGAACGCCTGCCACTCATCGCGGCCATGGGCTTCGACGTGGTCTACCTGCCGCCCATCCACCCGATCGGCCGCATGCAGCGCAAGGGCCGCAACAACGCCCTGACCACCGAGGCGGGCGACGTGGGCAGCCCCTGGGCCATCGGCGCCGAGGAAGGCGGCCACAAGGACATCCTGGCCGCCCTGGGCACGCCCGACGACTTCCGCGCGCTGGTGGCCGTGGCGGCCAACAACGGGCTGGAGATCGCGCTGGACATCGCCTACCAGTGCGCGCCCGACCACCCCTACGTGCGACAGCATCCGAAGTGGTTCCGCTGGCGCCCCGACGGCAGCGTGCAGTACGCCGAAAACCCGCCCAAGAAGTACCAGGACATCTACCCCTTCAACTTCGAGAGCGAGGAATGGCCTGCCATGTGGGCCGAGCTCAAGAGCGTGCTGGATCACTGGATCGCGCAGGGCGTGAAGATCTTCCGGGTCGACAACCCGCACACCAAGTCCTTCGCCTTCTGGGAGTGGGCCATCGGCGAGGTGAAGCGCGAGCACCCGGGCGTCATCTTCCTGGCAGAGGCCTTCACCCGGCCCAAGGTGATGCACCGGCTGGCCAAGCTGGGCTTTTCCCAGTCCTACACCTACTTCACCTGGCGCAACAGCAAGGAAGAGCTGACCCAATACTTCACCGAGCTCACGCAGGACAGCAGCCGCGAGTACTTCCGCCCCAACGTGTGGCCCAACACGCCGGACATCCTGCACGCATCGCTGCAGACCGGCGCCGAGTCGACCTTCAAGGCCAGGCTGGTGCTGGCGGCGACCCTGGCCGCCAGCTACGGCATGTACGGCCCGGCCTACGAGTTGTTGGAACACAACCCGCGCGGCCCCTCCAGCGAGGAATACCTCGATTCCGAGAAGTACCAGTTGCGCCACTGGAACTGGCATCCCGATGCCGGCCTGCGGCCCTTCATCACCCGCGTCAACGAGATCCGGCACAACAACAAGGCGCTGCACGCCGACCACAGCCTCACCTTCCTGCCCATCGACAACGACCACCTCATCGCCTACGTGAAGCGCTCGCCCGACGGCGCCAACATCATCGTGACGGTGGTCAACCTCGACCCCTGGGGGGCGCAATCGGGCTGGCTCACGCTGGACCCGCGCGACATCGGCGTCGACGAGGAGCGGCCCTTCCAGATGCACGACCTCCTGACCGACCAGCGCTTCACCTGGCGCGGGCGCCACCACTACATCCTGCTACAACCCGATCGCATGCCGGCGCACATCATGGCGGTGCGCCGCCGCATGCGCGACGAGCGCGACTTCGACTACTACCTCTGAGCCCGACCCATGAGCGCGCCGCTCCCACGCCTGGTGCTCGAGACCACCGAGATCGACACGGCCGGCGATCCCACCTGGTACCGCGACGCGGTCATCTACCAGCTCAACGTCAAGGCCTTCTACGATTCCAACGGCGACGGCGTCGGCGACTTCAAGGGCGTGACGCAAAAGCTCGACTATGTGAAGGAGCTGGGCGTCAACACCATCTGGCTGATGCCCTTCTACCCCTCGCCGCTGCGCGACGACGGCTACGACATCGCCGAGTACGAGAAGGTCAACCCGCAATACGGCACGCTGGACGACTTCCGCGAGATGCTGGAGGAAGCGCACAAGCGCGAGCTGCGGGTGATCACCGAGCTGGTCATCAACCACACCTCGGACCAGCACCCCTGGTTCCAGGCCGCGCGCAAGGCGCCTGTCGGCTCGGCCGAGCGCGACTTCTACGTGTGGAGCGACACCGACCAGCTCTACCTGGGCACCCGCATCATCTTCACCGACACCGAGAAGTCCAACTGGACCTGGGACCCGGTGGCCAAGGCCTTCTTCTGGCACCGCTTCTTCAGCCACCAGCCGGACCTGAACTTCGACAACCCGGCGGTGCTGGAGGCGGTGTTCCGCGTCATGCGCTTCTGGCTCGACATGGGGGTGGACGGCTTTCGGCTCGACGCCATTCCCTACCTGATCGAGCGCGACGGCACCAGCAACGAGAACCTGCCGGAGACGCACGACGTCATCAAGAAGCTGCGCGCCGCCATCGACGCCAACTACGAGAACCGCTTCCTGCTGGCCGAGGCCAACATGTGGCCGGAGGACGTGCGCGAGTACTTCGGCGAAGGCGACGAATGCCTCATGGCCTACCACTTACCCCTGATGCCGCACATGTACATGGCCATCGCGCAGGAAGACCGCCATCCGCTGGTGGAGATCATGCAGCAGACGCCCGAGATCCCGGACATCTGCCAGTGGGCCATCTTCCTGCGCAACCACGACGAGCTCACCCTGGAGATGGTGACGAATCGCGAGCGCGACTACATGTACACCACCTACGCGGCGGACCTGCAGGCGCGCATCAACCTGGGCATCCGCCGGCGCCTGGCGCCGCTGATGGAAAACGACAAGGATGCGATCCGGCTCATGAACGGCATGCTCTTGTCGATGCCCGGCTCGCCCATCATCTACTACGGCGACGAGCTGGGCATGGGCGACAACGTCTTCGTCGGCGACCGCAACGGCGTGCGCACCCCCATGCAATGGAGCCCCGACCGCAACGCCGGCTTCTCGCGCGCCGATCCGCAGCGCCTGTACCTGCAGCCCATCATGGACCCGATGTACGGCTACGAGGCGCTCAATGTCGAGGCGCAGCTGCGCGACAAGAGCTCGCTCCTGCACTGGACGCGCCGCATGCTGGCGGTGCGCAAGACCAGCCGCGCCTTCGGGCGCGGGCGCCGCACCTTCCTCAAGGCCGGCAATCGCAAGATCCTGGCCTATGTGAGCGAGCACGACGGCGACGTGCTGCTGTCGGTGTTCAACCTCTCGCGCGCGGCGCAGCCGGTGGAGCTGGACCTCTCGGCCTACAAGACCCGCGTGCCGGTGGAGATGCTGGGCCGCACCTCCTTCCCGCCGATCGGCGAGCTGCCCTACCTGCTCACCCTGCCCTCGCACGGCTTCTACTGGTTCCGCCTGGCCGACGAGGCGCCGATGCCGACCTGGCACCAGGAGAGCGTGGGCCTGCGCGACCGCCCGGTGCTGGTGCTCTTCGACGGCTGGACCAGCCTGTTCAAGGACCAGGTGATGCCCTGGCGCATCGGCTTCGCGGACCGCTTGCGCCAGCAGTTCGAACGCGACACGCTGCCGCCGCACATCCAGGCGCAGCGCTGGTACGGCTACAAGGGCTCGGTCATCGGCCGCGCGCACCTGCGCGACCACGCCATCTTCGAGGCCGAGGGCAAGCACTGGATGCTGCCCCTGCTGGAGCTTGAAGGCCCGCCCGAGCCGGCCACCTATTTCATGCCGCTGGCCATCGCCTGGGAAGAACAGGAAGAAGAGCGCACGAAGTGCCTGCAGCGCGCCGCCATCGCCAAGGTCCGCCAGCAGGCCAATGTGGGCCTGATGGGCGATGCCTTCTTCGACGAAACCTTCTGCCGTGCCATCGTGCAGGCGATCCTGCAGGGCAGCAGCATCGACACCCGGCATGGCCGCCTGCACTTCCGGGCGACGCGCCAGGGGCGGGAACTGCATCCCGAAGACGTCGATGGCCTGCCGGTGAGCCCGCCGACCGCGCTCAGCAGCAACACCGTGGTGATGCTGGACGAAACGCTGTTCCTCAAGGGCTACCGCCAGATCCGCCCGGGCATCAATCCGGAACTGGAGATGGGCCGATTCCTGACCGAGGTGGCCGGCTTCCCGCACAGCGTGCCGGTGCTCGGCGCCATCGAGTACGAGGCCCAGGACGGCGGGCTCAGCACCCTGGGCCTGCTGCAGGCCTACGTGCCCAACCAGGGCGACGGCTGGAGCTACACGTTGGACTACCTGGAGCGCCACCTGGCCGAGCAGCGCGACGCGGATGGCGCGCCCAAGGCCGATCCGCATGGCGCCTTCCTGGCGCTGGTGCGCATCCTGGGTGCGCGCACCGGCGAGCTGCACAACGCGTTGGCCATGCGCACCGGCAATACGGACTTCGACCCCGAGCCGATGCGCGTGGAAGAACTCGAGGCGGTGCGCGCCGCGGTCCGCGCCGACGGCCGCGCCACCCTGGCGCACCTGCGCGAGAACGTGGACACGCTGCCCGCCGCCTCGCAGGAGGATGCAAAGCGCCTGCTGGCCCGCGTCGGGGCTATCGATTCCTTCGTCGACTCCATGCGCTTCGAGAACGCGGCCGGCTACCGCTCGCGCTACCACGGCGACTATCACCTGGGCCAGGTGCTGGTGTCGCGCAACGACTTCTACATCATCGACTTCGAGGGCGAGCCGGCACGCCCATTGGAAGAGCGCCGCGAGAAGCATTCGCCGCTGCGCGACGTGGCGGGGATGATGCGCTCCTTCAACTACGCCCGCTGGAGCGCGCTGCGCCGCGCGGCTCAGAACGCCGACGAGCTGGCACGGCTGGGCGCCGCGGCCGCCGAGTGGGAAGAGCAGACGCTGGCGGCCTTCCTGGACGGCTACACCGCCGCCCTGTCGACGGATCTGGGCGCGGTCGACCCGCAGTTGTTGACCCTGTTCGAGCTGGAGAAGGCCTTCTACGAGCTGCGCTACGAGATGAACAACCGGCCCGACTGGGTGTCCGTGCCGCTGCAGGGCATCCTGGCCATGGTCGAGCGCGCCTCGCGCTGAGGCCACAAGAACGACAAGGAGGAAACCGCCATGAACAGCATTTCGATGCACCTGGAGCCGCTGCGCGCCTTCCTCTTCCAGATCGGCGCCTTCATTCCGCGCCTGCTGCTGGCGGCGCTGGTCGTCATCGCCGGCTGGCTGCTGGCCAAGGTGGCGCGCTTCACCGTGATCCGCGGCCTGCGCGCCATCAACTTCCATGTGCTGACCGAGCGCGCCGGCATCGACAACTTCCTGCGCCAGGGCGGCATGGCCGCCGATGCCAGCGCCGTCTTCGGCTGGCTGGCCTACTGGCTGATCATCCTGGCCTCGCTGATCGTCGCCTTCAACACGCTGGACCTGAGCTATGTGACCGACCTGCTCAGCCGCGTGCTGTGGTTCGTGCCCAATGTCTTCGTCGCGCTGCTGATCCTGGCCTTCGGCGCCTACTTCGCCAGGTTCGTCGGCGACGCCGTCATCACCTACGCCCGCAATGCCGGCATGCAGGATGCGATGCTGCTGGGCAAGGTGGCGCAGGGCGCGATCCTCATGTTCGTGGTGCTGATCGCGCTCGACCAGATCAAGGTCGGCGGCGACATCGTGCGCCAGAGCTTCCTCATCATCCTGGGCGGCGTGGTGTTCGCCCTGGCGCTGGCCTTCGGCCTGGCGGGCAAGGACTGGGCCGCCGAGCGCATCGAGGAATGGTGGCCGCGCGGTGGAACCAGCCGCACGGTGCGTCCGCCCGACGTAGCGCCGGATGAGGTGCCAGCGCCGCTGCGCGAACCGCCGGTGGTGCGGCAGCCATCGCCCGCCAATGCGTGGCCGAACCGATCCTCCGATCCGCAGGACCGGGCGCATCCGTGACGCGCCACGCCCACGTTCCACTCGACACCGTCTGGCCCGGCCGCAACTATCCGCTCGGCGCGACCTGGGATGGCCAGGGCGTCAACTTCGCCCTCTTTTCCAGGCACGCCGAGAAGGTGGAGCTGTGCGTGTTCGACGACAAGGGCCGCCACGAGCGCCAGCGCATCCTGCTGCGCGAGCGCACCGACGACGTGTGGCACTGCTACCTGCCCCAGGCGCGGCCCGGCATGGCCTACGGCTACCGGGTGCACGGCCGCTACAAGCCCGAGGAAGGCCACCGCTTCAATCCGCACAAGCTGCTGCTCGACCCCTACACCACGGACATCGTGGGCGAGCTGCGCTGGAGCGATGCCTTGTATGGCTACTCGGTCGGCAGCAAGCGGCAGGACCTCTCGTTCGACCGGCGCGACAGCGCCGCCTTCATGCCCAAGAGCCGCGTGCTGGAACCGGCCTTCACCTGGGGCAACGACCGGCGCCCGGACGTGCCCTGGCAGGACATGGTGATCTACGAGCTGCATGTGCGCGGCTTCACCATGCAGCACCCGGCCGTGCCAGAGCATCTGCGCGGCACCTATGCCGCCCTGGGCAGCCTGCCAATGGTCGACTACCTGCGGCGCCTGGGCGTCACAACGGTGGAGCTGCTGCCGGTGCATGCCTTCCTGAACGACCGGCACCTGGCCGAGCAAGGCATGCAGAACTACTGGGGCTACAACACCCTGGGCTACTTCGCGCCGGAGCCGCGCTACAGCGCCTCGGGCAAGGTGAAGGAGTTCAAGACCATGGTCAAGAGCCTGCACTCGGCGGGCATCGAGGTGATCCTGGACGTGGTCTACAACCACACCTGCGAGGGCAACCACCTGGGGCCCACCCTGTCGATGCGCGGGGTGGACAACGCCTCCTACTACATCCTGAACGGCGGGCAGCGCCGCTACTACGACGACTTCTCCGGCTGCGGCAACACCGTCAACCTGGAGCATCCGCGCGCGCTGCAGCTGGTGATGGATTCGCTGCGCTACTGGGCAGAGGAGATGCACGTGGACGGCTTTCGCTTCGACCTGGCCTCGGCCCTGGCGCGCGAGGCCGGCAAGGTGGAAAACCTGGGCACCTTCTTCGCCGCCATCCGGCAGGACCCGGTGCTCAGCGGCGTGAAGCTGATTGCCGAGCCCTGGGACCTGGGCCACGGCGGCTACCAGGTCGGCAACTTCCCGGCCGGCTGGGCCGAATGGAACGATCGCTACCGCGACGGCGTGCGCGGCTGGTGGAAGGGGGACTCGGGCATCGTGGGCGACCTGGCCAACCGCATCGCCGGCTCGCAGGACATCTACGGCTGGTCGGGCAAGCGGCCGCATGCCAGCATCAACTTCGTCACCGCGCACGATGGCTTCACCCTGGCCGACCTGGTCGCCTACAACGAGAAGCACAACGAAGCCAACGGCGAGGACAACCGCGACGGCAGCAGCAACAACATCTCGTGGAACTGCGGCGTGGAAGGGCCGACCGACGATCCGCAAGTCAAGGCCCTGCGCGAGCGCCAGCAGCGCAACTTCCTGGCCACCCTGCTCCTGTCGCAAGGCGTGCCGATGCTGCTGGCCGGCGACGAGCGCGGCAATTCGCAGGGTGGCAACAACAACGTCTACTGCCAGGACAACGAGATCTCCTGGATCGACTGGACAGCCAACGAGAAGCGCGAGGCGCTGCACGACTTCGTGGCGCAACTGATCGCACTGCGGCGCCGGCATCCCTCGTTCCGGCGGCGCAGCTTCTTTCGCGGCAAGCTGGAGGCCGAAGGCGCCGCCAAGGACGTGCTGTGGCTGCGCCCCGACGGGCGCGAGATGACGCCGCCCGACTGGGAAGGCGAGCACGTGCGCTGCCTGGGCATGCTGTTCTCGGGCACCGGCCTCGTCGACGTCGGCCCGCGCGGCGAACGGCAGTGCGACGACGACTTCCTGCTGCTGCTCAACGCCTACCACGAGACCCTGCCCTTTGGCCTGCCGCCGCGTGTGCCGGCCGGCTGGACGCGCCTGCTCGACACGGCAGAGGGCGATTTCGCGCAGGCGCCGGTGCACGCCAAGGACTATCCCCTGCAGGGCCGCTCGCTGGCCCTGTTTCGCAGCGTTCGAATGGCTGCGCCATGAAGCATCGCCACCGCATGCCCTTCGGCGCGCAGTTGCTGGACGGCGGCGGCGTGCGCTTTCGCCTTTGGGCGCCGGCCGCGCAGGCGCTGGTACTGGAGCTTCGCCACGGCGGCGGCGAGACCTGGCGTGCCGCGGCGATGGAAGCCATCGGAGAAGGCTGGTGGGAAGCCTGTGTTGCCGATGCGGCTGCGGGTGACATGTACCGCTATCGCCTGCCCGATGGCCTGTGCGTGCCCGATCCGGCCTCGCGCGCCAACCCGCAGGATGTGCACGGGCCGAGCCAGGTGATCGATCCGCACGCCTACGACTGGCGGCGGGCGAGCTGGAACGGACGGCCCTGGCACGAGGCGGTGATCTACGAGCTTCACGTCGGCGCCTTCACGCCCGAGGGCAGCTTCGAAGCGGCGCAGCACCGCCTGGGCGAGCTGGCCGAACTGGGCTTCACCGCCATCGAGCTGATGCCGCTGGCCGACTTCCCCGGACGGCGCGGCTGGGGCTACGACGGCGCGCTGCCCTTCGCCCCCGACGCCAGCTACGGTACGCCCGAGGATCTGAAGCGGCTGGTCGACGCAGCGCATGCACTGGGCCTGATGGTGCTGATCGATGTCGTCTACAACCACTTCGGACCCGAGGGCAACTACCTGCACGCCTACTGCCCGCCCTTCTTCGACGCGGCGCGGCAGACGCCCTGGGGCGCCGCCATCAACTTCGACGGCCCGGGCTCGCGCACGGTGCGCGACTTCTTCATCCACAACGCGCTCTACTGGATCGAGGAATTTCGCTTCGACGGCCTGCGCATGGATGCGGTGCATGCCATCCGCGACGATTCCACACCCGACATCGTGCAGGAGATCTGCGCCGCGCTGTGCGAGGGCGCGCAGGAACGCCGTGTGCACGTGGTGCTGGAGAACGACCTGAACCAGGCGCATCGCCTGCGGCGCCACGGCGGCCGGCCGCTGGAAGCGACGGCGCAATGGAACGACGACCTGCACCATGCGGCGCACGTGCTCCTGACCGGCGAAAGCGATGGCTACTACCTGGACTTTGCCGATCGCCCGCTGGAACGCTTTGCCCTCGCGCTGGCGCGCGGCTTCGTCTATGCCGGCGAGCCTTCGGCCTTTCGCGCGGGCGAGCCGCGCGGCGAGCCCTGCAACGAGCTGCCGCTGCCCGCTTTCGTCTCCTACCTGCAGACCCACGACCAGGTCGGCAACCGCGCCTTGGGCGAGCGCATCGACGCGCTGGCCGACCCGGCCCTGGTGCAGGCAGTGCGCGCCTGCGTGCTGCTGTCGCCGCATGTGCCGATGCTCTTCATGGGCGAGGAGTTCGCGGCCTCCTCGCCCTTCCTGTACTTCTGCGACTTCGGGCCGGATCTGGCGGCCGCGGTCTCGGCCGGCCGGCGCGCGGAGTTTGCGCACTTCGCGGCTTTCTCCAGCGGCGCGGCGCAAGAGGCCGTTCCCGATCCCAATGCGGACGAGAGCTTCGACGCTTCCCGCTTGAAATGGGAAGAGCGTGGGCAGCCCGGCCATGCCGAGGTGTTGCACGCGACCCGTGCGCTGCTGCAGGCGCGCCGAGCGCACATCGTGCCGCACCTGGCGGGCACCAGCACGGGCCTGCGCAGCGAGTGCGCGGACGCGGTGCTGCGCGTGTCCTGGCGCCTGGGCGAAGCGCCGGGCAGCGTGCTGCTGCACCTGGTCGCCAACTTCGCAGGCGATGAGCGCCGCGTGCCAAGACCGGCGGGCACCCGCATCCATTCGCTGCTGGAACTGGCAAACGGCGGCGCCGGCATGCTGCGCCTGGCGCGCGGCGGCGTCTACGCCAGCCTCGAGGAGGCGCGCGATGCCTGACGAAGCGCTGCGGCGCCGGTGCCAGCAGCACGGCATCGACCTGGACTACCAGGACATCTGGGGCCAGCGCCACGTGGTGTCGGACGAATCGCTGCGGGCCCTGCTGCGCGACGCCGGGGCCGACGAGGCTGCCGATGCGCGGCCGCGGGCCGTGGCGCCCGTGCTGGTGCTGGAGGAAGGCGCATCGGGCTTCAGCGTGCCGGTGCAACTGCCATCCGGTCGTGCGCAGATCGAATGGCGCGTGGAGGAAGAAGGCGGCGCCGTGCACACCGGCCGCGCAGACGCGTCTGCGCTCGTGCGCATCGAGCTGAGGCTGCCGCCCGGCTACCACCGGCTCGAATTGATCGGCGAGGCCGACAGCACGCTGCTGATCTGCGCGCCCGCGAGCTGCCACGAGCCCGACTGGCTCGCCAAGGGCGAGCGGCTGTGGGGCATCGCGCTGCAGCTCTATGGCCTGCGCTCGCCGCGCAACTGGGGCATCGGGGACTTCAGCGACCTGAAGGCCCTTGCCGCGCAAGCGGCGCGTGCGGGCGCCGGGCTGCTGGGCCTGAACCCGCTGCACGCCCTCTT
The DNA here is from genome assembly GCA_035476655.1 of Variovorax sp. Taxonomy (GTDB): domain Bacteria; phylum Pseudomonadota; class Gammaproteobacteria; order Burkholderiales; family Burkholderiaceae_C; genus Variovorax. Next base: position 15,521 of record DATILH010000147.1, on the reverse strand, counting down.
CCCGCACAACCCGGCGCATGCCAGCCCTTACAGCCCCTCTTCGCGCGCGCAACTCAACGTGTTGTGCATCGACGTCGAGGCGGTGCCCGACTTCGCCGACTGCCAGGCGGCGCAAGCGCTGGTCGGCACGCCCGACTTCCAGTCGCGCCTGGCTGCGCTGCGCGCGGCGCCGCTGGTGGACTATCCCGGAGTCGCGGCCGCCAAGCACGAGGTGCTGGCACTGCTGTTCGCGCACTTCCTGCAGCGCGCCGACGACGATGTGCTGGTGCAGGACTTTCGCCGCTTCGGCGAAGAGGCCGGCGAGGCGCTGCGCCAGCAGGCCTTGTTCGAGGCATTGCAGGAACACCTGCACCGCCACGACCCCGCGGTGTGGGGATGGCCGGCCTGGCCGCAGGCCTGGCGCGATCCGCAGGGCGCGCAGGTCCTGCGCTTCGCGCAGCAGCACGCGCAGCGCATCCAGTACTTCCAATACCTGCAATGGCAGGCGGCGCGCCAGCTCGAGGATGCCGGCCGCCAATGTCGGCGCCTGGGCATGCCGATCGGGCTGTACCTGGACCTGGCGGTGTCGGTGGACCGCGGCGGCTCCGACACCTGGCGCCACACGACCAGCTTCGCCCCGGGTGCAAGCGTGGGCGCGCCGCCCGACCTGCTCAACCCCCAGGGCCAGGACTGGGGCCTGCAGCCGCTGCGGCCCGACCGCCTGCGCGAGACCGGCTACGCGGTCTTCATCGAGGCGCTGCGTGCCAACATGCGCGGCGCCGGCGCGCTGCGCATCGACCACGTGATGATGTTGATGCGCCTGTTCTGGATTCCGGCCGGCAGCACGCCAAAGGACGGCGGCTATGTGCGCTACCCGTGGCAGGAGCTGTTCGCCATCCTCGCGCTGGAAAGCCGGCGCCACCGCTGCCTGGTGGTGGGCGAGGACCTGGGCACCGTGCCCGACGAGATGCGCGAGGCCATGCGGCGCTATGGCGTGCTGTCCTATCGCCTGCTGTACTTTCAGCGCGACGCGGCCGGGGCCTTCCTGCCGCCCGAGGACTATCCGCGCGAAGCGGTGGTGGCCGTCAGCACGCACGACCTGCCGACCTTCTCCGGCTGGTGGGCCGCGGCCGATGTGCAACTGCGCGCCGACCTGCGCATGTTCGCCGACGGGGCTGCCCTTGCCGCGCAGCTTGAAGAGCGCGCGGCGGAGCGCGAGCGCCTGGCCGAGGCATTGGGCCGGCCGATCGAGGCGCCGGCGGCCGCGGGCAGCGGCGCGCCGCAAGAGCTCGCCGTGGCGGTCCATGCCTTCCTGGCCAGGACACCGTCGTGCATCATGGTGGTCCAGCTGGAAGACATGCTGGGCCAGGCCGAGCAGGCCAACATGCCGGGCACCGTCGGCGAGCATCCCAACTGGCGCCGCAAGTACGCGCTGGAGCTGGGGGCGCTGTGGCAATCGCCGCTGGCGCATGCGCTCGTCTCCACCCTCGCCGCGGCGCGGCCGCACGCCAGGCCCGGCGCGGGCGCCCGGGTGCCGCGCGCCACCTACCGGCTGCAGCTGCACAAGGGCTTCACTTTCGACGACGCCGCGGCCATCGTGCCCTACCTGGCGCAGCTGGGCATCAGCCACGTCTACTGCTCGCCCATCCATCGCGCGCGGCCGGGCAGCCTGCATGGCTACGACGTGGTGGCGCATGGCGAGATCAACCCGGAGCTGGGCGGCATGCCGGCCTACCGGCGCTTTTGCGAATGCTTGCGTACGCACGGCATGGGCCAGCTGATCGACCTGGTGCCCAACCACATGGGCGTGCTGGGCACCGACAACGCCTGGTGGAACGATGTGCTGGAGCACGGCAGCGCCTCGCGCTACGCCGAGTACTTCGACATCGACTGGCACTCGGCCACGCCGGGCCTGGCCGGCAAGGTGCTGCTGCCGGTGCTGGGCGATCACTACGGGCAAGTGCTGGCGCGCGGCGAACTGGTGCTGGGGCACGACGCGATCCGCTGGTTCGTGCGCTACTTCGAGCATCGTTTTCCGGTGGCAGCCCAAGGCAATCCGGAGACGCTCGAGCGTGCAGCGCAGGGGGACCTCGACGCCCTGCACGCATTGCTGGAGGCGCAAGCCTGGCGCCTGGCCTACTGGCGCTCTGCCGCCGACGAAATCAACTACCGGCGCTTCTTCGACGTCAACGAGCTCGCCGCCCTGCGCACCGAGCGCGCAGAGGTGTTCGAGGCCACGCACGGCATGGCCCTCGGGCTGGCGGCCCAGGGCGATATCGACGGCCTGCGCATCGACCATCCGGACGGCCTGCTGGACCCGGGCGCCTACTTCGATCGCCTGCAGGCTGGCTTCGCGGCCCGGGTGGAAGCGACTGGCCGGACCGCGCCGCCGCTCTACGTCGTGGCCGAGAAAATCACGGCGCCGGGCGAGGACGTGCCCCTTGCCTGGGCCATCCACGGCACCACCGGCTACCGCTTCGCCAACGTGGCCAACGCGGTGCTGATCGACCACCGCGCCGACGCATCGCTCAAGGAAATCTGGCGCGCGTCCACCGGCCAATCGCAGGAGTACGGCGAGGTGGTCTACCGGGCCAGGCACGACGTGGCCACCGGCACACTCGCCGCCGACCTGGAAGTGCTGGCCAATGCCTTGCTGCGCATCGCCAAGGCGGATCGCCGCACCCGCGACCACACGCTCAACAGCCTGCGCGAGGCCATCGCGGCCGTTGCCGCCGCCATGCCGGTCTATCGCACCTACAACGGCGACGACGGCGCCACCGGGCAGGACCTGCGCTTCATCGACCAGGCCGTCGTCGTGGCCAGCGAGCGCCTGCAGTTGCCGGATGCGAGCATCTGGCCCTTTGTGCGCGAGTCGCTGCTCGGGCGCGTGATCGAAGGCGCTTCCCCGCAACTGCAGCCGGTGGTGCGCCGCTTCGCGCGGCGCTTTCAGCAGTACACCGCGCCGGTGGCCGCCAAGGGCGTGGAAGACACGGCCTTCTACCGCTACTTTCCCCTCTGCTCGACCAACGAGGTCGGCGGCGAGCCGGACCGCATCGGCATGACGGTCGAGGCCTTCCATGCCGCAAGCCTGGACCGCCAGCGCCGCTGGCCCCACACCATGCTCGCCACCTCGACCCACGACAACAAGCGTTCCGAGGATGTGCGGCTGCGCATCAACCTGCTGTCGGAGCGCGTGCAGGCGTGGCAGCAGGCCGCCTTGCGCTGGAGGGCCATGAACGAGCATCTTCGCGGCGAGGTCTCCGCGGCGCACGAATACCTGTTCTATCAAACCGTGGTCGGCGCCATGCCCGGGCCGGCATCGAGCGTCGATCCGGGCTTCGCGGACCGGATCGTGCAGTACATGCGCAAGGCGGCGCGCGAGGGCAAGAGCAACACCAGCTGGACGCGCCCCGATGCGGCCTACGAAGGCGCCCTGGAAGCCTTCGTGCGCGGCGCACTGGCACTGGAGGGTGGCAATGCCTTCCTGCCCGATGTGGCGCACTTCGTGCGCGAGCTCGACCGCTTCAGCGCCCTGGGCGCCCTCAGCCTGGTCCTGCTCAAGTTCACCTCCCCCGGCGTGCCGGACATCTACCAGGGCTGCGAGCTGATCGAGCGCAGCCTGGTCGATCCGGACAATCGCAGGCCCGTCGACTTCACGGCGCGGGCATCGGCCCTGCATGAACTGCGGACCCTGGCCGACGCGAGGGAGCTGCCGTCCCTGGTCCGAGAACTGGTCGACGCGGCACCGGACGGACGGGCCAAGCTATGGGCCACCTGGCGCCTGCTCGCCTTGCGCAGGGCGCAGCCCGAACTCTTTCTGCACGGCAGCTATGAGCCCCTGCAGGTGGAAGGCGCACGCGCGCAGCATGTGATCGCCTACCTGAGGCGACATGAGCAAAGTCAGGTGCTGGTAGTCGTCGTGCGGCTCTTTGCGGTCCTGGCGCAGGAGGCGGCCACATGGGCCAGCGACGCCTGGGGCGACACGCGCGTGCGCGTGCCGCAGGACATGGTCGACGCGACTGCAACGGAATGCCTGACCGGTGCTCGCCGCGCGATCACCTCGGAGTTGGAGCTGGCCAGCGTACTCACGCATTTCCCGGGCGCGGTGCTGATGGCAGGGTCTTCACCTACGGATTCTTGTGATCCATGACCCATCGACTGACAGGGCTCAAGCATGTAACTAAACTATTACAAATCCAGCCACAGGTGTCGTTCCAAGAATATGCGCCAACACGAAAACGCCATAGATATGCGCCTGCGCTTGCTCGAGGCCAAGGCAAGCGGCAACGAGCAAGCGCAGCGTCAGCTACTTACAGAACTGCGGCGCATTGAACTGCGCGAACTGACGCCGCAGCAACGCGATGAGCAAGCGCGGCACATTGCGCGGCAATGCAATCAGGGCGCCTGACCCTGGCTCGCCCGGAACGTCGATCCGCTTCTCCATACATGAGTGTTTGTATTGACGCGAGACGGGCCTCACGATGACTATCATGGCCCATGCTCGACGATCAGATTCCCAAGCGCCCCTCTCCCGAGACGGGGATGCGCCGCGCCGGCACCCAGCGCACCCGGAAACCGAAGGCCGAAAGAGCGCAGCTCACTCCAGAAGACTGGATTGCCGCCGCGGCGCAGTTGCTGATCCACCGGAGCATCGACGCTGTTCGGGTCGACGTGATCGCGAAGATCCTGGATGTGACCCGAGGCAGCTTCTATTGGCATTTCAAGGATCGTGACGACCTCCTGAACCGGGTGCTCCTGGGCTGGCAGGACGAGCAGACCGAACAGATCATTGCGCGCTATCGAAAACAGGGCGTGCACGCCGCAGCGCTCATCCGGGATCTGGTGGAACTGCCGTCCCATGGCAGGGCAGCCATCAAGGGCGCATCCGTCGAGTTGGCGATACGCGCCTGGGCGCGCCGGGATGAGATGGCGCGGCGGGTAGTCGACGCTGTCGACGCAAAGCGCCTGGTCTATCTGGAGGAATGCTTTTCGGAACTTGGCTTTGCCGAGCCGCAAGCCAAGTCGCGGGCTTTCCTCCTGTACTGCTACATGCAATCCGAGTCCCTGTTCCGCAATCAAGGCTCGATCGAGGACAAGCAGCAGCGGCAGAAGTTCGTGGCAGACACCTTGTTGGCCGGGCATTAGAAGCCTCTCCGATTGCTCGGGGAAACCCTAGCGACCTGGGTTCGCGCCGGCCCTAAACTCTTCAATACACAACTGTATGGAGAGTGTTTGTGGTCGGCCTTCTTGCAGACGATGACTCCCTCGCAACGCCCAATGTCTCTCGCGAGGATCGGGCCGACGGCTCGTTCGTGCTTCGTGGCACGCAGCCCCTGCAGCCCTTCGCCCGCTGCATTGGTGACTGGCTTGACGAGTGGGCCATGGCGACCCCCGACGCCTTGTTCCTGGCGGAGCGCACGAGCGGCGGCAACTGGCGCAAGGTAAGCTATGGGGAAGCCCGCCGCCTGGTGGGCCGGGTTGCACAGGGACTCATTGCACTGGACATGCCGCCAGAGAAGCCGGTCGTCATCGTTTCGGACAACGGCATCGACCACGCGCTGCTCTCCCTTGCCGCGCTCTATGTCGGACGGGCCAGCTGCACGGTATCAAGCGCCTACACGCGCATGACCAGGGATTGGAGCAAGCTCCATGGCATCCTGGACATGCTCGATCCGGGCCTGGTCTACGCCGCCGACGCCGCCGTGTACGGGCCGGCGCTTTCACAGTGGGGTTCTGCAGTTCCAACGGTCTTCAGCCAGAACGCCCACGCGGTGCCGGGCGCCCGCGCATTCGACGCCTTTCATGCGGCCGCTGAAGGGCCCATGGTGGCAAGGCTCGCGGCCGGGGTGCGGCCGGAGACCACCGCCAAGTACTTGCTGACCAGCGGCTCCACCGGCGTGCCCAAGGTCGTGATCAACACGCACCGGATGCTGTGCGCCAACCAGCAGCAGATTGCCCAGGTCTGGCCCTTCCTGACGCGCCGGTCCCTGGTGCTTCTGGAATGGCTGCCCTGGAGCCATACTTTCGGTGGCAACCACAACTTCAACATGGCGCTGGCGCATGGCGGGGCGCTGTATATCGACGAGGGACGGCCAGCGCCCGGCCTGATCGAGAAGACGCTGGCCAACCTGAGAGAGGTCAAGCCGAATTTCCACTTCAACGTACCGCGGGGATTCGACATGCTCCTTCCCTACCTGGAGCAGGATCCGCAGGCGGCACGAGACGTCTTCGAGCAGCTCGACGGACTGTTCTATGCAGGCGCCGCGCTGCCGCAGAGCACCTGGCAACGGCTGGAGAAGCTAGCCGGCAGCGTGCGCCAGCGCCCGGTCTGGTTCACCTCTGCCTGGGGTGCCACCGAGACCGCCCCGGCGGTCACGACGGTGCATTGGCAGATCGAGCGCGCCGGCTGCATCGGCCTGCCCTTGCCCGGCTCCGAGGTGAAGCTGGTTCCCAATGGCGAGAAGCTGGAGCTTCGCGTCAAGGGGCCGCAGGTGTTCCCCGGGTATCGGAACGCACCCGAACTGACAGCGGGCGCCTTCGACGAGGAAGGGTTCTACTGCATCGGTGACGCCGGCAAGCTGGTGGATCCGGACGACCCGAGCAAGGGCATTGCCTTCGACGGCCGCGTCGCCGAGGACTTCAAGCTCACAACGGGCACCTGGGTCTCGGTCAGCGGCGTGCGACTGCGCTGCGTGGCCGCGATGTCTCCCTACGTGGCGGATGCCGTGGTCACCGGGCACGACCGCGACGAGATCGGCCTGCTCCTGTTCTTGTCTCCGCAGGGCCGCCAGGCCGAGCGCGCCACCGTGCATGCGCATGTGTCGAATGCCTTGCGCGAGATGCGTGCGGGAGGCGCCAGCTCCTCGCAATGCGCCACCCGCGCCCTGATGCTCGACGATGCCCCCGCCATGGATGCCGGCGAGATCACCGACAAGGGCTACCTCAACCAGCGTGCGGTGCTGAACCGGCGTGCGGCGGACGTGGCTGCGCTCTATTCCAGCCTGCCCGATCCCCGCCGGGTCGGGTCTTGACCACGAGACTTTCATGCAGTTTGACAACGCCTACATCCCGCTTCCACTGCTGTGGAGTTCGCCCTTCATCCGCTGGCAAGGTGCCGCAGCCGATGTGTCCGCGCTGGACATCGCAGTCCAGGTCACCCGGGACGCGCTCGCTGCCGGCGGATACGACCCCGCGGAAACCGGGCAGTTGCTGTTCGGCACGACCATCCCGCAGCCGCAGAGCTTCTACGCACCGCCCTGGTTGGCTGCGCGCCTGGGCATGACAGGCATCGGCGGACCGGCGATTGCGCAGGCCTGCGCCACGGCAGTCGCCTGCCTGGCCACGGCAGCGGCCGCCTCGCAGTTGGGTGACGGCGAAACACAGCTCGTGATCACGGCCGACCGCACCAGCAATGGCCCGACACTGCTCTATCCACGTAGCGCCTCGATGGGCGGTGCGCCGCTGACCACGCATTGGGTGCTCGACTCCTTCGCCGCCGACCCCTGGACCTCCGAGTCCATGCTCTACACCGCCGAATGCACCGCCGCGGATGGAGGCATCACGCGCGAACAGTGCGACGAACTCACCCTGCTGCGCTTCGCGCAATACCAGAACGCGCTGAAGGATGACCGCGCGCTTCAAAAGCGCTACATGCGCCCCATGGCCATCGCGTCACGCAAGGCGCAAACGGTCCTGGCCGCCGACGAGGGCGTCAGCGACTACAGCGCGGCAGGCCTGGCCGAGCTGAGGCCATCCAAGCCTGGCGGCGCGATCACGCCCGGAACGCAGACCCACCCCGCCGACGGCGCCGCCGGTGCGATCGTGACCGCCAAGGACACGGCAATGCGCCTTGCCAACGGGCAGCCGGTCGTCAGGCTGGTGTCCGCCGCCTTCGCACGCGCAGAGAAGGGCCGCATGCCGAAGGCGCCTGCGTTGGCGGCCCACAAGGCCCTCGCGGTGGCCGGCAAGCAGGTGAGCGACCTGAAGGTCATCACCACACACAACCCCTTTGCCGTGAACGACATCTGGCTGCACCGGGAGACCGGCTTCCCGCTGGAACGCATGAATCCGCTGGGCTGCAGCCTGATCTACGGGCACCCCCAGGCGCCGACCGGCATGCGCGCCATCGCCGAACTCGCCCATGCGCTGGTACTCGAAGGCGGCGGCATGGGATTGTTCACCGGCTGCGCCGCTGGCGACATGGGCGCCGCGGTGGTGGTCGAGGTCCAGTAGAAGCCGCCACAGAAGGCTTTCACTCCCCCGGCAAGCAAGGCAATATGGGTGTGATGCCGACCTTGCCCATCATCGACGTGTCGCCCCTCGTGGCCGGTGCTCCAGCCCGCGACGCGGTCGCGGCCCGCATTGGCGAAGCCTGCCGCACGCACGGGTTCTTCTATGTCACTGGCCATGGCGTCGATGCCGCACTGGTGCGTCGCCTGCAAGCGCTGAGCCGACAGTTCTTCGCGCTCGACACGGCCACCAAGATGCAATGGCGGATGGAGTTGGGTGGCCGCGCATGGCGAGGCTACTTCCCGCTCGGCGGCGAGTTGACCTCCGGCCGGCCCGACTGGAAGGAAGGCCTGTACCTGGGCACCGAACTGCCCGACGACCATCCGGCAGTGAGGGCGCGCACGCCGGTGCACGGGAAGAACCTCTTTCCGGAGGTCGACGGGTTCAGGAGCGCCATCCTCGACTACATGTCCGCAGTCACGAAACTTGGCCACCGGCTGATGGAAGGCATCGCGCTGAGCCTGGGCCTGGACGCCGGCTACTTTCACGACCGCTACACGGCCGACCCGCTGATCCTCTTTCGGCTGTTCAACTACCCGACGCAAGCCGTGCCCGAGGGGCTCGACGTTCAATGGGGCGTCGGTGAGCACACCGACTATGGCCTGCTCACGATCCTGCACCAGGACGATGTGGGCGGCCTGGCCGTCCACACGCCGCAAGGCTGGGTCGAAGCGCCGCCCGTTCCCGGCTCGTTCGTCTGCAACATCGGCGACATGCTCGACCACATGACGGGCGGCCTCTACAAGTCGACGCCGCATCGGGTGACGCGCAACACCTCGGGACGTGACCGCCTGTCGTTTCCGCTGTTCTTCGATCCGAACTTCGAAGCGCGAGTGCAGCGCATCGAGGGGCTGCCCGGCTCCGACGCACTGGACGACAGCGCGCAACGCTGGGATCGCGCCAACGTCCATGCCTTCAACGGCCGCTACGGCGACTACCTGCTGGCCAAGGTGTCGAAGGTGTTCCCTCAGCTCACACGCGAGGTGTTGTGATGGTGCACGCCGTCAGCTCCAGAAACTCATCCAGGATGTGGAAGTGGTCGTCGTGGAATTGCTCCTCCAGCGAGGCCAGTTGCGCGATGGGCACCCACAGGGCCTCGGCCGCGTCATCCAGGCCGGTGACTGCCGGCAGTTGCTCGCCGTCCAGTGCGAAGTAGTGGGCATGCGTGATCACCCGGCCGCGCTGGCTGCGGTCGGGGTGGTCGAAGACGCGTACCGCCTCGAGGGCGGCTTTCATGTCTGAGTGGAGGAGCCTCAGGCCGGTTTCCTCCTCCAGTTCGCGCACGGCCGACTGGTAGACGCTTTCCCTCTGCTCCAGGAAGCCGCCGGGCAACGCCAGGCGGCCCTTGCCCGGCGCGTGTCCGCGCCGGATGAGCAGCACGTGATCGGCCATGCGCAGCACAGCATCGACCGTCACGAAGACCGGCGGATAGGGAGAGCCTGCCCACTTTGCCTGCTCGGTGGTGATGGCGTGCCATTCGTGGCGCAGGTCCTCCAAGAAGGGCATCTGCGTCCACGCACGCAGGAACGCCACCGTGCTCGTCGGCACCTGGCCGGCGATGGCAGCCAGCGCCGCGTCGACATTGGTCGCGCTGAACAGCGCGGCCCGCAGGTTCCTGGCGTGCACGTCGCCCTGGCTGCCTGCGTCCACCATCGTCCAGTGCGGAAACTCGGCCAGGTAGTCGCTGGTGGCGTCGTCCTTGCTGTGGCCCACCAGCGCCAGGCGGTCCTGACGCGCGCTTCGCTCGCCCACCGCAACGCGGACAGCGTCCGCCCAGCGCTCCATGTCGTAGAGGTCGCGCAAGGGCACGAATTCGAGCCGCTGGCGGTCGGCCTCGCGCACGGCCAGGCGGATCATCTCGGCGCGCTCTTCCCAGGTGAAGGGGTTTCTCGGCGAGCGGGCCTGGTGCGCCGAGCCCAGGATGACGAGGCAGCGCGGCGCGATCGCCAGGCCGCGGCGGATCAGCGCCAGTTGGCCGTCGTGCAGCAGCTGGAAGCGGCCGATGCAGACGGCGAGGTCGAAGGCTTCGGGCATCTGGCTGCTTCCTTCAGGGATGCATGGCGGCAATCGGCATCCGGCGGCCCGACCCGAAAGCGCGGCCGCGCACCCGTATGATGGGCGGCGCCTGGCGCCGCTTGTACTCGTTGCGCGCGACCATGCCGTGGATGCGCGAGATCAGCGCCGCCCCTTGCGGCGAGGCGGCAAGCTCATGCACGAAGTCCTGCACCTGCTCGCGCTCCTCGGCGGGCAGTCGGCTGCCCTCGATGTGCAGCTTCAGGATGTTGTCCAGCACCTCGTAGGGCGGGAGGCTGTCGGTGTCCTTCTGCTCGGGTGCCAGTTCCGCCGACGGCGGCTTGTCGATGATGGCCGCGGGAATGATCTCGCGGCCGGCCACCACGTTGAGATAGGACGAGAGCGCGAAGACCTCCGTCTTGTAGAGGTCGCCTATCGGACCCAGCCCCCCGTTGGTGTCGCCGTAGAGCGTGCAGTAGCCCACCGAGATCTCGGACTTGTTGCCGGTCGTCAGCAGCAGGTGCCCGAAGCGATTGGAGAATTCCATGAGGATGGTGCCGCGCACCCGTGCCTGCAGGTTTTCCAGCGCGAGGCCCGTCAGGGGCATGTTGAAGGCAGCTGCGAATCCTGTCTCGTAGCCGGCCACGATGTCGCGGATCGGGTGCTGGTGCAACACGACCCTGAGGTTGCGGCACAGCGCCTCGGAATCACCCACCGAGCCGGTGGAGGAGAACCTGGATGGCATGGTGATCGCCACCACGTTGTCGGCACCCAGGGCCTCGACCGCCAGGGCCAGGGTGAGGGCCGAGTCGATGCCGCCGGAAGAGCCCACCACCGCCTGGCGGAAGCCGCAGCGGCGCGCGTAGTCGCGGATCCCCATGACGATCTGGCGGCGGTAGAACTCCAGCTCCCCCAGGCCGGGGGCGGACACGGGCGCGGGTGGCTCACCGTCCACCAGGAAGCGGCCGCGCTGCAGGCCCAGGGTCGTGCATTCCACCTCGAAGCGCCCGGCTTCCCAGGCCACCCGGCCATCGGCCTCGACCGCGAAGGAGCCGCCGTCGAACACCAACTGGTCCTGGCCCCCTACCTGGTTGACGTACAGGATCGGCAGTCCATGGCGTGCGGCGGCCGCGCTGAAGTTGGCATGGCGCTGCTCGCGCTTGAGGATGTTGGACGGACTCGCGTTGATGGCGACGACCAGGTCAGGCTCCGCCTGGCGCAGGCGCGCCAAGGGGTTGACCGGGTAGTCGCCTCCCCGGTCGTTCCAGCCGTCCTCGCAGATCAGGAAACCCACCCGCGCCTCGCCCACCTGCAGCACCCGCGCCACGTCCGGGCCGGGTTCGAAATGGCGCCGCTCGTCGAACACGTTGTAGGTAGGCAGCAGTTGCTTGGCGTACTCCAGCAGCACCCGCCCTGCCCTGAGCACCCGCAGCGCGTTGTGCAAGGGCTTGCCAGGGCCGCCCCGGCGCACCGGCAGGCCGACGACCCAGTGCAAGGCTGGCTCTTCGCTGCTGGCCGCGAGCAGCTCGCCGAAGGCGGCCTCGACCTTGTTCATGAAGGCCGGCTCGTCGAGCATGTCGCCCGGGTAGTAGCCCGTGAGGCAGAGTTCCGGGAACACCACCAGAGCGGCGCCAGCCTGGCTCGCGGCGCGGGCGGCCTCGATCATGAGGCGCAGGTTGCCCCGCAGGTCCCCGACGGTGGGGTTGATCTGTGCGACCTGGATCTTGAGCATGGCAACCCCTTTGGCAAGGAAGGTAGTGTCATCGCAGTTCGTCTTGCCCGGCGAGTAGGGCAATGTTCAGCGCTGCGCGAGGGTAGTCGGCACTCGTCGTGACTGTGGCGCCGCGCGCACGCATGGCGGCCAGGAAGGCCTGGGCTTGCGCCTCGAAGCCGCCCACCGGGCTCATGCAGTCGGCCAGCAGCACCAGCTTGTCGACGCGCCCCGATGGCAAGTGGTCTGCCAAGTGCTCGCAGGTGGCGCGCACGCAGTGGCTGCTGGCCTCGCCGGCGACAACGATCTGGCCGCCGGCGTCCAGCGCGGCAATGAGCGCGGTGTTGAGTTGGGTGTCCGGGTCCTGCGGGTCGGGCACTTCGGCCTGCAGGGCGCTGTAGTTCTCGGTCCAGGCATTCATGCCCTTGAAGATCTTGCGTACCGGCTGCAGCGTCCTGGCCTCCCAGCGGTTGTAGGCAAGGCGCAGCCCCTGTTCGACGTTGTGGCCCCAGGTGCCGGCCTCGCAGTGCACCGGCCAGACCATGAGCTGGTAGCGGCCGCCCGCCTCCAGGGCGTCCAGGTAGGCCAGCACCCGCTCCAGGTCCTGCGAGCGGCGCGGCCGGTATTCGCCGGCGCGCACCTGGTCAGCGCTGATCTGGGTGAAGGGCGCGACGGGCGCGCCGTCGGCACGCTGCCACATCGCCGGGCGCTCGATGCCCACGCTGTGGTGCGAGTCGAGGGTGACGGTGATGCCGGCGATCCGCTCGGCCGCCCCGTCGATGACAGTGGCCAGGCGAGCCATGTCGGCCAGCGCGCCCTGCACCGGCAAGGCGGCGCCGGGGATGTCCATGAAGTCGTTCTGGGGATCGATGATCAGCAATTGGACGGTGCTCATGCCTGTCTCTCCATGAGTTGTACTGTGCAACTCATTGGGTTGTATAGTACAACCCAAAAGCAGAAAGTCAAGCGCGATGACCTCAAAGCCACACTTGGATATCGAGCGCCCACTCGTGACGGTCGACGTGGTCATCTTCACCCTGCGCCAGGAACAACTGCAGGTGCTGCTGGTGCAGCGCCCCGGCGAGGCGAGCGAGCCCTTCCCCGGCCGCTGGGCACTGCCTGGCGGCTTTGTCGACGTAACGCAGGACCGGACATTGCTGGCCTGCGCGCGGCGCAAGCTCAAGGACAAGACCGGCGTCTCGACGCCTTACCTGGAGCAACTGGGCAGTTGGGGCAGCGCCAACCGCGATCCGCGCGGCTGGTCGACCACCCATGCCTACCTTGCGCTGATTCCGAGCATCGGGCCCAAGGAGCCCGCTGGCGCCGGGCAGACGGCGCAACAGTGGGTGCAGGCCGAGGATGCGCTGGCCCGCAAGCTGGCCTTCGACCACGGCGAGATCCTGGAGGCGGCGCTCGCGCGCCTGCGCAGCAAGGTGGAGTACACCTCCCTGCCCGCCTTCCTGGTGCCCGAGCCGATCACCTTGCCGCAGTTGCAGCACACCTACGAAGTCGTGCTGGGGCGCGACCTGGACAAGAGTGCCTTCAGGCGGCGCATGCTCGATGCCGCCTTCCTGGAGGAGACGGAAAGCGTGCTCGGGCCGGGCGGCCGGCCGGCGCAGGGCTACCGGCTGGTGGACCGGGCTGTGCCGACGGTGTTCCCACGGCCCTTCAAGGCCGGGGAGTAGCCGTCATGCTCACACTGGCCGGACAGAGCGTCTCCACGCTGGAGATGGTGGCCTTTGCGACCGGGCTGCTGTCGGTGTGGCTGACCCAGCGCATGCACGTGGCGAACTGGCCCGCGGGCCTGGTCAACGTGGCCTGCTTCTCGGTGCTGTTCGTGGAAGCCAAGCTCTATGCCGATGCGCTGCTGCAGGTCGCCTTCTTCGTGCTGGGTGTGTACGGCTGGTGGAGTTGGTCGCGTGCTGCGGCGGGCACGCAGCGCCAGCTCGCGGTGACGCGCGCGTCCGCCGCCGAGCTGGGCTGGCTCGCCGTCATCGCCATCGCCGGCACATGGGGCGTGGCGCGCACGCTGGTGGCCTTTACCGACAGTCCGGTGCCCCTGCCCGACGCGGCAGTGCTGGTGCTGAGCCTGCTGGCGACGTGGGCGCAGGCCAAGCGTCGCCTGGAGTGCTGGTTGCTGTGGATCGCGGTGGACCTGATCTCGATACCGCTCTACTGGAGCCGCTCCTTGCACCTCACTGCCCTGCTCTACGTGGTCTTCCTGCTCATCTGCATCGCCGGCCTGTGGACCTGGAAAGCGCGCCTGACGCCCGCGCGCGCCACTGCATGAAGGCCGCAGCCCACGGCCTGGTGATCGGCAAGTTCTACCCGCCGCACGCCGGGCACAAGCTGCTGGTGCAGACTGCGGCAGGGCAATGCGAGCGGGTCACCGTCGTGGTGATGGCCGCAAGCCACGAATCCTTGGCCTTGACGGATCGCGTGGACTGGATGCGCGAGATTCACCGCGAGGACGCGGGAGTGATCGTGACGGGAATCGTCGACGACGTCCCGGTCGACTATGGCGACCCCGACATCTGGGCGCAGCATGTGGCGCTCATGAAGGAGGCGCTTGCCAGTGTGCGGGCGCCTGCCGTCGACGCAGTCTTCACCTCCGAGCCCTATGGCGAGGAGTTGGCCCGCCGCTTCGATGCCCGGGCGGTGTCGATCGATGCGGCCCGCCTGCTGGTGCCGGTGTCTGCCACCCGCATACGGAACGACGTCGCCGCGAGTTGGCACTTTCTGGAAGGGCCGGTGCGCGCCGCCCTGGCGCTCAAGGTGATGGTGGTCGGCGCCGAGTCGACGGGCACGACAACCTTGTCGCTCGATCTTGCCGAGGCACTGCGCCGGCAAGGGGGTGCGGATGGCCTGACGCGGTGGGTTCCCGAGTACGGGCGTGCCTACAGCGTGCAGAAGGTTGCCGACGCCGTCGCGCAGGCGCAGTTGCGAGGTGCGCCGACGCCGGGCTTTGCCCAGATGTCCTGGTCGACCGACGAATTCGTCCAGATCGCCCGCCGCCAGCATGAGATGCAGGCGGCCGAAGCACGCATCGGCGGCCCGGTTCTCGTCTGTGACACGGATGTCTTTGCCACCGGCGTCTGGCATGAGCGCTATCTCGGATCACGCTGCCAGGCCGTGGAGGCACTGGCCGAGCAGGGCCGGGGCGACCTCTATCTGCTGACCCATCATGACGGCGTGCCGTTCGAGCAGGACGGGATTCGCGACGGCGAGGCGATCCGCGCCTGGATGACGCAGCGATTCATCGAACGCCTGCGGGAAACGGGACGTCCCTATCTCGTGCTCGACGGCTCGCGCGAGCAGCGGCTGGCGCAAGCGGCAGCCGCGGTGCGGGAACTGCGGGCCAAGGCCTGGCAGTTCGCACGTCCCTTGGGCTAGACATGATGGTCGCCACCAATAGGGTAGGTGGCCGGTCTCCAACATCGTAGATTGCACGCTCGGCGTGTAGGGCTACATGCTGTGACTTTCGCCGTCAGCAACAAGGAGACCGACCATGGAAGAGCGTAGCAAGATT
>DATILH010000146.1:0-6265 GCA_035476655.1 Variovorax sp. | reverse complement strand
CCATGCTGGCGATCCAGCGCATGTTGAAGTTCTTGCCGCTCGGGCCTTCCTTGCCGGCCAGACACTCGTCGATGTAGCGACGCACGGGCTCGTCCCAGTGACGCATGTTGCTCATGTTGATCGCGAATTCCCTGGTGTCGGCCGGGATCTGGATGTTCTCCTTGGTCAGCACGAAGGAGCCTTGCTCGCGGTCCAGCGTGAACATGGCGACGCCGTTGCCCACGGTGAGCACCAGCGTGGTCTGCGGGCCGTAGATGCAGTAGCCGGCGGCCACCTGCTTGCTGCCCGCCTGCAGGAAGTCGGATTCCTGCACGCCCTGGCCATGGCCGTTCTCGGGCTTCTTCAGCACGCTGAAGATGGTGCCGATGCTGACGTTGACGTCGATGTTCGAGGAGCCGTCGAGGGGATCGAACAAGAGCAGGTATTCGCCCTGCGGGTAGCGGTTGGGCACGAGGTGGATGCTGTCCATCTCCTCGCTGGCCATGGCGGCGAGGTGGCCGCCCCATTCGTTGGCTTCGATCAGCACCTCGTTGGCGATGATGTCCAGCTTCTTCTGCACTTCGCCTTGCACATTCTCGGATTCGGCGCTGCCGAGCACGCCGCCCAGGTCGCCCTTGTTGACGGCCTGGCTGATGCTCTTGCAGGCGCGGGCCACCACTTCGAGCAGAAGGCGCAACTGCGCCGGGATCGATCCATCGCTGCGTTGCTGCTCGACGAGATAGCGGGTGAGGGATATCTTGTGGTTCATCTAAAAAGTTGCTTAGTTGCCGAGCGCACGGGTCACGACTTCCTGCGTGTCCTTGCTCAGGTCGGGCTTGGAGGCCACGCGGGCGATGGCCTCTTGCGCGGCGCTCCGATAGGGTTCGGCCAGCTTGCTCCAGCGGTCCAGGGCACGGGCCAGTCGCGCCGCCACTTGCGGGTTGATGGCGTCGAGTTCCATCACGCGGTCGCTCCAGAACACGTAGCCGGCGGCGTCCGGGCGGTGGAAGGCACCGGGGTTGGCGCTGCAGTAGCTGAAGATCACGCTGCGCGCGCGGTTCGGGTTCTTGATGGAGAAGTCCGGGTGCTTCATGAGTTGGCGCACCAGCGGCAGGATGTCGCCGCCGCGGTCCGGGGCGCCGGCCTGCAGCGAGAACCACTTGTCGATCACCAGCGCCTCGTCCTTGAAGATGGCGTGGAAGTTGGCCAGGGCCTGCGCTGCCAGCGCGTGGCCGGAGGAGACCAGGGCGTTGAGCGCATTGAAGCGGTCCGTCATGTTGCCGGCATCCTTGAAGCGCTGCAGCGTCTTGCCGGGCCACACGGTGTCGCCGGTCTCGCGCGCAGCCAGGCACAGGTGCGTCAGCGCCATGCCGGCCAGCGCGCGGCGGCCTGAGGAGCGCGGATCGGGGTTGTAGGCGCCGGTGTCGCGGTTTTCCTCAAAGGCCTGCTGCCATTCGGGCAGCAGCGCGGCGGCCATGCGCGTGCGCATGGCTTCGCGCACCGCATGCACACGCTGCGGATCGACCACGTCTAGCTGCTCGGCGATGTAGGTCTCCGAGGGCAGGGTGAGCACCAGTTCCTTGAAGGCCGCGTCCAGCTGCGGGTCGCGCAGCAGGCGGCGCATGGCGTCGATGTAGGCGTCGTTCAGCGTGGCGGCCGGCCCTTCCATCGGTGGCGCGATGATCGCGGCGATGGCGGCACGCAGCGCCAGGCGCTGACCGGCTTCCCAGCGGTTGAAGGGGTCGGGGTCGTGCGCCAGCAGGGTCAGCAGTTGCGCATCGCTGTAGTCGTGGTTCAGGATCACCGGCGCGCTGAAGCCGCGCAGGATCGAGGGCACCGGCTCGCTGTCGATGTCGGCGAAGGTGAAGGTCTCGCCCGCCTGCGTGACCACCAGCGTCTGCGTGGGCGCGAGTTCGCGGCCGTCCTGGCCGATCAGGCCGACGTTCACCGGAATGACGAAGGGCTCCTTCTGCGGCTGGCCCGGCGTCGGCGCGCAGCTCTGGTCGAAGTGCAGGGTGTAGCTGCGCTCCCCGGCGTCGTAGCTGCCGCGCGCGGCCAGGCGAGGGGTGCCGGCCTGGCTGTACCAGCGCTTGAACTGCGGCAACAGGCGCGCCAGGTCCGAATGCGGGTTGGCGTCGGCAATGGCCTGGGCGAAGTCGTCGCAGGTCACGGCATGGCCGTCGTGGCGCTCGAAGTACAGCGTCATGCCGCGCGCGAAGCCGTCGCGGCCCACCAGTGTCTGCATCATGCGAACGACTTCGGCGCCCTTCTCGTAGATGGTGACGGTGTAGAAGTTGCTGATCTCGATGTAGCTGTCCGGGCGCACCGGGTGCGCCATCGGGCCGGCGTCTTCCGGGAACTGCGCAGTGCGCAGCACGCGCACATCCTCGATGCGCTTGACGGCGCGCGCCGAAGGCTCGGCGCACAGGTCCTGGCTGAACTCCTGGTCGCGAAAGACCGTGAGGCCTTCCTTCAGCGAGAGCTGGAACCAGTCGCGGCAGGTGACGCGGTCGCCGGTCCAGTTGTGGAAGTACTCGTGGCCCACCACGCTTTCGATGTTGCTGTAGTCGGAGTCGGTGGCGGTGGCCTGGTTGGCCAGAACGTACTTCGTGTTGAAGATGTTCAGGCCCTTGTTCTCCATGGCGCCCATGTTGAAGTCGCTGGTGGCGACGATCATGAAGCGCTCCAGGTCCAGCGGCAGGCCAAAGCGCGCCTCGTCCCAGGCGATGGAGCGCATCAGCGAATTCATGGCGTGCTCGGTCTTGTCGAGGTCGCCCGGGCGCACGTAGACCTGCAGCAGGTGTTCCTTGCCGCTGCGCGCCTTGATGCGCTGCTCGCGCGCCACCAGCTTGCCGGCCACCAGGGCGAACAGGTAGCAGGGCTTCTTGAAGGGGTCGACCCATTTGGCGAAGTGGCGGTCCTCGGGCAGCGCGCCCTCGTCGACCAGATTGCCGTTGCTCAGCAGCACCGGGTAGTCGGCCTTGCTGGCGCGGATCAGTACTGTGTAGCTGGCCATCACGTCCGGACGGTCCAGGAAGTAGGTGATGCGGCGGAAGCCCTCGGCCTCGCATTGGGTGAAGAAGGTCTCCTCGCTGACGAACAGGCCCATCAGCTTGGTGTTCTTCGCCGGCATGCAGGTGGTGAAGACCTCCAGCTCGAAGGCGTCGGGCAGGTTGTCCAGCACCAGTTGCTCGCCCTCGACTCGGAAGGATGCGCCCTGGCCATCGACCAGCACGCGCGCCAGGTTGAGCTCGTCGCCGTCCAGGCGCAGCGGCTGCAATGGCACATCCGGGTTGCGGCGCAGGCGCATGCGGTTGAGCACGCGCGTCTTGGCCGGGTC
Organism: Variovorax sp.; assembly: GCA_035476655.1. Classification (GTDB taxonomy): domain Bacteria; phylum Pseudomonadota; class Gammaproteobacteria; order Burkholderiales; family Burkholderiaceae_C; genus Variovorax. The sequence goes on along the minus strand of DATILH010000146.1, from coordinate 2,946 downwards.
GAGGTCGAAGGTCAGCTCGACCGTGTCGATCCAGTAGGGTGGGGCCGCGTAGTCCTCGCGGCGGATGGCCACTGGCTGGCCTTGAGCGTCACGAAATGGCATCGGCTGTCTCCAGAAATACGATGAGGGCTTCTTGTTGTTGACCCGGGCAGCCCGGGCGCGTGACCTAAACGCTATACGCCTTGCTTCAGCGAGGCCTCGATGAAGGGATCGAGATCTCCATCCAGCACCTTCTGGGTGGCCGAGGTCTCGTAGCTGGTGCGTAGGTCCTTGATGCGGCTCTGGTCGAGCACGTAGCTGCGGATCTGGTGGCCCCAGCCGACGTCGGTCTTGGTGTCCTCGAGCTTCTGCTGCTCTTCCATGCGCTTGCGCATCTCATGGTCGTACAGGCGAGAGCGCAGGCGCCGCCAGGCAACGTCGCGGTTGCTGTGCTGGCTGCGACTGTCCTGGCACTGCACCACGATGCCGGTGGGCATGTGGGTCAGGCGCACCGCCGAGTCGGTCTTGTTGATGTGCTGGCCACCGGCGCCGCTGGCGCGGTAGGTGTCGGTGCGCACGTCGGCCGGGTTGATGTCGATCTCAATCGAGTCGTCGACTTCCGGGTAGACGAAGACGCTGGCAAAGCTGGTGTGGCGCCCGCCCGAGGAGTCGAAGGGCGACTTGCGCACAAGGCGGTGCACGCCGGTTTCGGTGCGCAGCAGGCCATAGGCATATTCGCCGTCGATCTTGATGGTGGCGCTCTTGATGCCGGCGGTGTCGCCGGGCGACTCGTCCTCGATCTGGGTCTTGAAGCCCTTGCGTTCCGCATAGCGCAGGTACTGGCGCAAGAGCATGCTGGCCCAGTCGCAGGCCTCGGTGCCGCCGGCGCCGGCCTGGATGTCCAGGAAGGCGTTGGCCGGGTCGGCCGGGTTGTTGAACATGCGGCGGAACTCGAGCTTCTCGATTTCGGCCGAGATGCGCGCGGCATCGTCGGCAATGGCCTGCAGGCCGTCGAAGTCCTCGTCGGCCTTGGACATCTCGAACAGCTCGGTGTTGTCGGACAGCTCGCTGCCCAGGGTGTCGAGCATCAGCACGACGCTGTCGAGCGCCTTCTTTTCCTTGCCCAGTTCCTGGGCCTTCTTGGGGTCGTTCCAGACCGTCGGGTCTTCTAGCGACGCATTGACCGTGCGCAGCCGCTCCGCCTTGGCATCGGCGTCAAAGATACCTCCGGAGATCCACCGTGCGCTGGCTCAAGTCAGCCAGGGTGGCGCCGATCTGGTTGATTTGTTCTGCATCCATGTGAGTGTCCTGCCGGTGATTTGGGAAACCGCGCATTTTCTCACGGCTGGGATCAGAAGCGCCGGTTGTAGGAGAACAGCAGGCCGGCACTGCCCAGCGTCGAGATCTGCAGGGCATCGTTGGGCGTCAGGCGCCAGCCCAGGCTGGGCACGATCACCGGCGACCAGCCGTCGTGGTTGTAGGGCACCTTGTCCTCGTAGGGGGCCCGGTAGCCGTACATGATTCCGGCGACAAGCCTCGCGTACAGGGCAGGCACGCCGAACAAGCTGTTCCACACGTAGCCGACATAGACCACGCCGCTGGGCTGGCCGAAGGAGTTGCTGAAGTAGGCGGCGCCCGCGAGCCAGTTGTCGGCGCGGTGGCGTTCGATGCCGATCAGGTAGACCGGCTCGTGCAGCGGGTCGCTGTGGTAGTGGTAGGCATAGGGGGCCAGGGTCAGCTCCCAGCCGGCTTCCTTCGGGATCAGCGGGGATTCTTCCTGGGCCTGGATGGCGGGCGATTGGAGCAGGCCGCAAAGGCCCAGCGCTAGGGCCGCAGCCCGGGCGCGGATGGAATTCTTCATGGGGACAAGCCGGTGTCGTGGTGTTCCGGGCCCCGGATTCTCGCAGACGAACTTTTCAGCTCTTGTTCAGGAAGGCATCGATGAGCTGCGCCACTTGCTCGGGCTGGTCGTGGTGCATCATGTGTCCGGCTCCTTCGAGGCGGATGAACTCGATGCGCGGTACCTCGCGCAGGCGCGCCATGAAGTCGTCTTCGGCGCCGCGCGTCTTCCAGGTCTTCAGGACGCCATCGGCCGCTTCCACCGCCAGCACGGGGGCCGCGATGTTGCGGTTCAGGGCGAGGGCCTCGTCCACGCGGTACAGGTTGGCATTGATGATCTTGTGCGCGGCGTCGCCCCGGATCGCCCAGGCTGGCGTGCCGTCGGCGCGCATGGTCTGGCCGGCCCAGTGGGCGGCCAGCCAGTCGGCCTTGTCCTGGGCCAGGCGCGGGTTGGTGCGCATCAGGCGGCGTGCCACGCCGGAGAGCTCGGGGTAGGTCTGCAGGTCCAGCTCGCCGCGCGCCCAGGACTTGAGTTCGTCCATCCATTTGGCATAGCGGGCCGGCGCCTGCTCGGGCCGGGTCTGCGGCATGCCGAAGCCTTCCAGGTTGACCAGGCGGCGCACCCGCTGCGGCCGCGCGCCGGCGTAGAACATCGAGACGTTGCCGCCCATGCTGTGGCCGACGATGTCGGCCGGCTGGTCGGGCAGGTAGTGGTCCAGCAGGCCGTCGAGGTCGGCCAGGTAGTCGGGAAACCAGAAGTTGTCGGTGCCGCGCGCATCGGTGAGGCCGAAGCCGCGCCAATCGGGCGCGATCACCGGGCGGTCGCCGGCCAGGGCATCGACCACGAACTGGAAGGAGGCGCCGACATCCATCCAGCCATGCAGCATGACGATGGGCGGGCGCTCGGGCGAAAGTTCACCCCAGATGCGGACATGGTGTTCGAGGCCCCGCAGGGGGGCGAACTCGCTTCGGCTGGCGCGGCGTGGCTGGTACATGCGCTCGATGATAAAGAGGGCCCAGCACGAATTGCCGCGCCTTCCTAGAATCGCCCGCCATGAGTTCCTTCAACCCCAACGTCCAACTCGGCCAGAGCGATCTGCGCGTCACCCCCATCTGCCTGGGCACCAT
>DATILH010000145.1:0-17496 GCA_035476655.1 Variovorax sp. | reverse complement strand
GTCGCCGCCGTGCGGGCGGCCGACGCCTTCGCCTCCTAGTTCGCGCTGGCAGCCCGTCCCCTTGAGGCCGGCCGTGCCGGCACCCATCGAGGCTTCGACCACACCATGATCGACTACCAGCAACCCGACGCCACCGGCCATTTCGGCATCTACGGTGGCACCTTCGCCAGCGAGACCCTGACGCACGCGATCAACGAATTGCGCGATGCGTATGCCAAGTACAAGGACGACCCCGAGTTCATAGCGGAATTCCGCTATGAACTGGCGCACTTCGTCGGGCGCCCCTCGCCCATCTACCACGCGGCGCGCAGCAGCCGCGAGATGGGCGGCGCGCAGATCTACCTGAAGCGCGAGGACCTGAACCACACCGGCGCCCACAAGGTGAACAACACCATCGGCCAGGCCATGCTGGCGCGCCGCATGGGCAAGCCGCGCGTCATCGCCGAAACCGGGGCCGGGCAGCACGGGGTGGCCACCGCCACCATCTGCGCCCGCTACGGCTTGGAGTGCGTGGTCTACATGGGTGCAGAAGACGTCAAGCGCCAGAGCCCCAACGTCTATCGCATGAACCTGCTGGGCGCCAAGGTGGTGCCGGTGGAATCGGGCAGCCGCACCCTGAAGGACGCGCTCAACGAAGCCATGCGCGACTGGGTCACCAACGTGGAAGACACCTTCTACATCATCGGCACCGTCGCCGGCCCGCATCCCTACCCGACCATGGTGCGCGACTTCCAGCGCGTGATCGGCGACGAATGCATCGAACAGATGCCAGGCATGCTGGCGGCACAGGGCATCACCGGCGAGGCGCAGGGCAAGCAGCCCGACGTGGTGGTGGCGTGCGTGGGTGGCGGCAGCAACGCCATGGGCATCTTCTACCCCTACATCCCCTTCGAATCGACCCGCCTGGTCGGCGTGGAAGCCGCGGGCGAGGGCCTGGACAGCGGCAAGCATTCCGCCTCCATCCTGCGCGGCAGCCCAGGCGTGCTGCACGGCAACCGCACCTACCTGCTGCAAGACGCGAACGGCCAGATCACCGAGACCCACAGCATCAGTGCCGGCCTGGACTACCCCGGCGTCGGGCCGGAACATGCCTACCTGGCCGACATCGGCCGCGCCGAGTACGTCGGCATCACCGACAAGGAAGCGCTGGAGGCCTTCCACTACCTGTGCCGTACCGAAGGCATCATCCCGGCGCTGGAATCGAGCCATGCGCTGGCGTATGCCCTCAAATTGGCCAAGACGATGCGGGCAGATCAGTCGATCCTGGTCAATCTCTCGGGCCGGGGCGACAAGGACATCGGCACCGTCGCCGACCTCTCGGGGGTGGACTTCTATGACCGGCCTTCCATGCGCGGCCTCGCCGTGAAGGGAGGCAAGCAATGAGCCGCATCGCCGCCACCTTCGCCAAGCTGAAGGAAGAAGGCCGCAGGGCGCTGATTCCCTACGTCACTGCCGGCTTCCCTTTTGCTGACATCACCCCCGACCTGATGCACGGCATGGTCGCCGCCGGCGCCGACGTGATCGAGCTGGGCGTGCCCTTCTCCGACCCGATGGCCGACGGCCCGGTGATCCAGAAGGCGGGCGAGGCCGCGCTGGCGCTGGGCATCGGCATGAAGCAGGTGCTGGCCATGGTGAGCGCCTTCCGCGAAAAGGACGCGAGCACGCCGGTGGTGCTCATGGGCTATGCCAACCCGGTCGAGCGCTACGAGCAAACGCACGGCCAGGGCGCCTTCATCCGCGACGCCGCCGCGGCCGGCGTCGACGGCCTGCTGGTGGTCGACTATCCGCCGGAGGAATGCGAGCGCTTCGCCGCCGATCTGCGTGCGGCCGACATCGACCTGATCTTCCTCCTGGCCCCCACCAGCACGGCCGAGCGCATGGCCCAGGTGGCGCGCATCGCCTCGGGCTATGTGTACTACGTTTCGCTCAAGGGCGTGACCGGCGCCGGCCATCTCGACACCGAGGCGGTGGGCCAGATGCTGCCGCGCATCCGCGAGCATGTGAAAATCCCGGTCGGCGTGGGTTTTGGCATCCGCGATGCCCGCACAGCGCAGGCCGTCGGCAGTGCTGCCGACGCAGTGGTGATCGGCAGCAAGATCATCCAGCTGATCGAGGACCGGCCGCGCGAGCAGGTCGTGCCGGTCGTTGGCGAATTCCTCGCCGGCATCCGCGAGGCCCTCGACAGCCTGCCGGCCGCCACCCCCAAGAACGCTGCCGGCCGCTAAAGACCGCTTGCGGCAAAATACTGCCCGCACCCACAGGAGTGACTTCAATGAGCTGGCTAGAAAAACTGCTTCCCCCCAAGATCGCCCAAACCGACCCGAGCGAGCGCCGCCAGATGCCCGAGGGCCTGTGGATCAAGTGCCCGAGCTGCGAGACGGTGCTCTACAAGACCGACCTGGAGCACAACCAGAACGTCTGCCCGAGCTGCGCGCACCACCACCGTATCGGCGCACGGGCACGGCTCGACGCCTTCCTCGATGCCGAGGGGCGCTACGAAATTGGCCAGGAAGTGCTGCCGGTCGACGCCCTCAAGTTCAAGGACAGCCGCAAGTACCCCGAACGCCTGAAGGAAGCGCTGGAAAACACCGGCGAGACCGACGCCCTGGTGGTGATGGGCGGCGCCATCCACAGCATCAACGTCGTGGTGGCCTGCTTCGAATTCGAGTTCATGGGCGGCAGCATGGGCAGCGTGGTGGGCGAGCGCTTCGTGCGCGGCGTCGAAACCGCCATCGAGCAGAAGGTGCCCTTCATCTGCTTCACCGCCACCGGTGGCGCGCGCATGCAGGAAGGCCTCCTGTCGCTGATGCAGATGGCCAAGACCAATGCCTCCCTCACCCGCCTGGCGAAAAAGGGCCTGCCCTACATCAGCGTGCTGACCGACCCGACCATGGGCGGCGTGAGTGCGGGTTTCGCCTTCATGGGCGATGTCGTGATCGCCGAGCCCAAGGCGCTGATCGGCTTTGCCGGCCCGCGCGTGATCGAATCGACCGTGCGCGTCACGTTGCCGGAAGGCTTCCAGCGCGCCGAGTTCCTGCAGACCAAGGGCGCAGTCGACTTCATCTGCGACCGGCGCGAGCTGCGCAAGACCATCGCCGACACGCTCGCGATGCTCCTGCGTCAACCTGCCGACGCAGTGATCTGAAGCCGGGGGCCTAGCGCCCCTTGGCGTAGGCCCAGCCCAGGGCGTCGCCCAGCACGATCGCGACGATCTGCAGGAGCACGATCACGACCAGGGGTGACAGGTCGACCCCGCCGATCAGCGGTACGAGCTTTCGCACCGGAGCCACCAGGGGCTCGGCCAGCCGGGCAACAAGATCCTGCAGCATCGACGAGGCGGTCGGTATCCAGGACAGGATGGCGTAGACGATCAGGAGCGCCGTCAGCCCCGACACTGCCAGCTGCAGCAAGCCGAACAGCGACAGGAGCGGCAGCACGCTGAACTTGCCGCCGGCGCCGATCAAGAGGAAGAGCAGCAGAAACTTGGCCATCACCAGCAGCCACGCCGAGATCAGGCTGGCCAGGTCCCAGCGCCTGAAGGCGGGCACGATACGGCGCAGCGGCAGCACGATCCAGTCGGTGATGGCGAACACGAAGCGCCCGAGTGGATTGCCGAAAGGCACACGGTGGTACTGCATGTACAGCCGCAGCAGGCAGGCGCCCCCGAACAGGCCAGCAATCACATCGAGAAGAAACGAGGGAATCTGGTAGAGCATGGCGTGCCGCGTGGGAAGGGAGTGCGATGATAGCCAGCCCGGACGCTTTCCATGACCGCTTCTTCCCTCACCACCCTCCCCTTGTTCCCCCTGGGGAGCGTTCTCTATCCCGACGGCTTCCTGCCGCTGCGCATCTTCGAGCTGCGCTACCTGACGATGATCGGCCAAGCGCACAAGGCAGGCACGCCCTTCGGCGTGGTCGGGCTGACCCAGGGCGCCGAGGTGCGCATGGCCGGCTCCGAGCCGGAGCGTTTTTCCAGTGTCGGAACCGTCGCCGAGATCCGCCACTTCGAAGCGCAGCAAGCGGCACTGTTGCAGATCGAATGCATCGGCACTCACCGCTTTCGAGTGCACAGCAGCAGCCAGCTGAAAAACGGACTGTGGACCGCCGAGGTCGAGTGGCTGGCCGATGACGTGGCATTGGCTGTGCCCGAGGACCTGGCCCATGTAGCCCAGGCCCTGCGCCGCCTGGTCGATACGCTGGAGGAACGCCGCCGCGCCGAAGGCCTGGATACGATGCGCCTACCCATTGCCCAGCCCTGGCGCTTCGACGACTGCGGCTGGGTCGCCAACCGCTGGTGCGAGCTGCTGCCGATGCAGCCGGAGCTCAAGCAACGGCTGATGGAGCTCGACAGCCCGCTGATGCGACTGGAACTGGTAGCCGACCTGCTGGCGCGGCACGGCATCGCCTAGGCGGCGCCCGTTAAAATATCGGGTTTCGCGCCGCCCGACGGGCACTGAGACCTCACTCGCGCGCAGCCTCAAATTCGCCCCCCATGACCCAGCCCACGCCCAATACCGCACCCGCGCCCGACGACAACCAGCTGATTGCCGAGCGCCGCGAGAAACTCAAGGCCCTGCGCAGTGCACAGGCCGAGGGCAAGGGCGTCGCCTTTCCCAACGACTTCAAGCCGTCCCATCGCGCGGCCGACCTGCTGGCCGCCCATGGCGCCACCGAAGCCGAGGCGCTGGAGGCGCAAGGCGTCACGGTGAGTGTGGGCGGCCGCATGATGCTCAAGCGCGTGATGGGCAAGGCCAGCTTCGCCACCCTGCAAGACGCCACCGGCCGCATCCAGCTCTATGTAACGCGCGATGCGCTCGGCGAGGAAGCCTATGCCCAGTTCAAGCACTTGGACCTGGGCGACATCCTGGGCGCCGAGGGCAGCTTGATGAAGACCAAGACCGGCGAGCTGTCGGTCAAGGTGACGCAACTGCGCCTGCTCACCAAGAGCCTGCGCCCGCTGCCCGACAAGTTCCACGGCATGGCCGACCAGGAGCAGAAATACCGCCAGCGCTATGTCGACCTGATCACCGACGACGGCGCCCGTGCCCGATTCACCGCCCGCAGCCGCGCGGTGAGCGCGCTGCGCGAATTCATGGTGGACAACGGCTTCCTCGAGGTCGAGACGCCCATGCTGCACCCGATCCCGGGTGGCGCCAACGCCAAGCCCTTCAAGACGCACCACAACGCGCTGGACCAGGAGATGTTCCTGCGCATCGCGCCTGAGCTGTACCTCAAGCGCCTGATCGTCGGCGGCTTCGAGCGCGTTTTCGAGATCAACCGGAGCTACCGCAACGAGGGCATCTCGGTGCGGCACAACCCCGAGTTCACCATGATGGAGTTCTACGCGGCCTACTGGAACTACCGCGACCTGATGGACTTCACCGAGACGCTGATCCGCACCATCGCCGACAAGGCGGTGGGCACGCAGCAGCTCAGCTACCAGGGCAAGCCGGTCGACCTGACGCAGCCCTTCGAGCGGCTGACGATCCGCGAAGCGATCCGCAAGCACACCGAGGCCGGCGGCGGCGTGGACGACCGCGTCTGGCTCATCAACGCCCTGCGCAAGATCGGCCTGACCGAAGAGAAGGACAAGCTCTCGCAGCGCAGCCTGGCCAGCCTGCAGGTGATGTACTTCGAGGAAACGGTGGAAGAGAAGCTCTGGCAGCCCACCTTCATCATGGAGCACCCGACCGAGATCTCGCCGCTGGCGCGCGCCAACGACGAGCGCCCCGAAGTCACCGAGCGCTTCGAGCTCTACATCACCGGCCGCGAATTCGGCAATGGCTTCTCCGAGCTGAACGACGCCGAGGACCAGGCGGCGCGCTTCAACGCGCAAGTGGAAGCCAAGGACAGCGGCGACGACGAGGCCATGTTCTACGACCACGACTTCGTGCGCGCGCTGGAGTACGGCATGCCGCCCACCGGCGGCTGCGGCATCGGCATCGACCGCCTGATGATGCTGCTGACCGATTCGCCCAGCATCCGCGACGTGATCCTCTTTCCGGCGCTGCGCAGGGAATCTTGAGCACCGCGGCGCCCGCGATCGGCATCGATTTCGGGACATCGAATTCCGCGCTTGCCGTCGCGCCGGCGGACGGCCAATCGGCGCGCCTGCTGCCAGTAGAAGGCACGGCCACCACCTTGCCCACCGCCGTCTTCTTCAACGCGGAAGACCGCAGCACCCATTTCGGCCGCGACGCCATCGCGCACTACCTGGCCGGCACCGAAGGCCGGCTGATGCGCTCGCTCAAGAGCTTGCTGGGCAGCCCGCTGATGCAGGAGTCGACGGCGGTCTACGACGGCCTCGTCAGTTTCCACGACATCGTCGCGCGCTTCCTGCATGAACTGGGCAGCCGCGCTGCCGCGATCCTGGGAGAACGCCCACAGCGCGTCGTGATCGGGCGGCCGGTGCATTTCGTCGACGACGACAGCAAGCGCGATCAGAAGGCGCAAGACAGCCTGCGCGCTGCCGCCCGCGCTGCGGGCTACCGTGAAGTGAGCTTCCAGCTCGAGCCGGTCGCTGCCGCCTTCGACTACGAGCAGCGCATCACGCGCGAAGCGCTGGTGCTGATCGTCGACATCGGCGGCGGCACCTCCGACTTCACCGTACTGCGCCTGGGCCCCGAACGCATGGCGCGCGCCGACCGCGGTGACGACATCCTCGCCACCAGCGGCGTGCACATCGGTGGCACCGATTTCGATCAGCGCCTCAATCTCGAGCGCGTGATGCCGTTGTTGGGCTTTCGCCACCTCGGCCCCGAAGGCCGCGAGGTGCCGAGCCGGGTCTTCTTCGAGCTCTCGACATGGCACCTGATCCACTGGGCGCAGACGCCGCAGGCCGTCGGGCAGGCCCGGCTGCTGCGCAGCAACTACACGGACCGGCGCCTGCACGACCGCCTGCTGCGGGTGCTGGAGGAAGGCCAGGGGCACCGCATCGCCAGCGAAGTCGAGGCCGCCAAGATTGCCGCCTCGGTGGGCGGCGAAACGGTCGATCTCGACTTGAGCTTTGCCGACGCCAAGCTGCACGCGACGCTATCGCCCGAAGACATGAGCCAGCACCTGGCCGAGGCGCTCGATGCGGTGCTGGCTTGCGCCCACAACTGCGTGCGGCGCGCCGGCCTGCGCGTCAGCGATCTGGACGCCGTTTACCTGACCGGCGGCTCCTCGGCGCTGCGCCCCTTCCAGGAGGCGCTGCGCCACAGCTTTGCCGGCGTGCCGCTGGTAGAGGGCGATCTGTTCGGCGGCGTGGCCGCCGGCCTGGCCTGCGCGGCGCGTGCGAAGCAGGGCGGCGCATGAAATACCTTGCGGGCTACGCGCCCAGCCTGCTGGCACAGGTGCAGCAGCGCATCGAGGACGGCAGCCTCGGCGCCTTGCTGCAAGCGCGCTATCCGGCGCTGCACGAGGTGCGCACCGACCGCGCGCTGTACGACTACGTCAATGAACTCAAGGCGCAGTTCATGCGCAAGGCCGAGCCGCTGTCGAAGGTGGCCTACGACAACAAGCTGCATGTGATCCGCAACGCGCTGGGCACGCACACGACGATCTCCCGCACCCAGGGCGTCAAGCTCAAGGCCAAGCGCGAGATCCGCATCGCCAGCCTGTTTCGCGAAGTCCCGCCCGAGTGGCTGCGCATGATCGTGGTGCACGAGCTGGCCCACATGAAGGAGCGCGCGCACGACAAGGCCTTCTATGCCCTGTGCGCGCACATGGAGCCGGCGTATCACCAGTTCGAGTTCGACCTGCGGCTGTACCTGACGCACCTGGAAGCGGGCGGCGCCTCGCCGTGGGTGGAACTCAGGCACGAGGGCCTGGCTTCTCCCTCGGATACAGATGACTAGCTGAGCGCTGTCTTCAGCCTCTGCTGGGCGTCGCGGTACAGGCGTGAAGCGATCAAACTTTCCCATTTCAGCGCCGCGCCAGCCGGCAGCAGGGCGCGACGCCGGCTTTCGCTCTCGCTATCGGGCAGCCAGCGCCGCTCACGGGCGGCGGCGCCGATGTCTTCCAGCAATTCGTCCAGCGGCCGGCCTTCGCCGATGCTCTGGTTGCACACCAGGGCCAGGTCGCAGCCGGCCTGCAGGGCGGCCAGCGCTGCCTCGCCAAAGCTGAGCAGGCGGCCGTCGATGTAGCGACCGGCTTCCATGCTGAGGTCGTCGCTGAAGATGGCGCCGGCAAAGCCCAGGCGCCTGCGCAGGATCTCCTTCAGCCAGCGCTCCGAGAAGCCGGCTGGCCGAGCGTCGACCTTGGCATAGATGACATGGGCCGGCATGACCGCACCAAGCGTGCCGCCCAGCCATTCGAAGGGGCGTGCGTCGTCCGCCAGGATGGCCTTCAGGCTGCGCTTGTCGATGGGAATGGCCACGTGCGAATCCGCCTTCACGTAGCCGTGGCCGGGAAAGTGCTTGCCGCAGTTGGCCATGCCAGCCTGCAGCATCCCGTGCATCACGCTCTTGGCCAGCAGGGCCACCACGCGCGGGTCGCGGTGAAAGCTGCGGTCGCCGATGACGCTGCTGCCGCCGTGGTCCAGGTCCAGCACCGGAGCAAAGCTGAAGTCGACGCCGCAGGCGCGCAGCTCGCTGGCGAGGACGAAGCCGGCGCTGCTGGCAGCCTGTGTCGCCAGCAGCGGGTCGCGCATCCAGAGCTGGCCGAGCTGACCCATCGCGGGCAGGCGGGTGAAGCCGTCGCTACGAAAGCGTTGCACCCGGCCGCCTTCGTGGTCGACGCAGATCAGCAGGTCCGGACGCAGCGCCTTGATCTCGCGGTTCAGCGCGCTCATCTGGGCGCGGTCCTGCCAATTGCGGCCGAAGTGGATCACCGCGCCCACCAGGGGATTGGCCAGGCGGCGGCGGTCCTCGCCGGTCAACTCGGTGGCGGCGATATCGATCACCAGCGGCGCATGCAGGGACGTGCTCACGCAACCTCCTTCTTTTCGACCACGACGAAGCTGGCGGCATAGTCGCTCTCGTCAGTCACGGTGACATGAGCGCTGAGCCCCTGCGCCTCGAACCATTGCTTGAGCGCCCCATGCAGCACGATCTGCGGCTGCCCGCTCGGCAGGTTGGTGATCTCGCACAGGCGCCAGCTCATGGGCATGCGCATGCCCTTGCCGATTGCCTTGCTGAAGGCTTCCTTGGCCGAAAAGCGAGTCGCCAGGTAGCGCACGCCGCGCTTGGGCCAGCGCGCGCTGCGCGTTTTCCAGACGGCGAATTCGGCATCGCCCAGCACCTTGGCGGCAAAGCGCTCGCCCTGCCGCTCCAGGGTGGCCGTGATGCGGCGGATGTCGCAGATGTCGGTGCCGATGCCGTAGATCACCGTGCCTCGCCGATGCAGCGCAGATAGTCGCGGGTTGTGGCGGCGTAGCCCAGCTCGAGTGCGTCGGCGATGAAGGCATGGCCTATCGACACCTCGCGCACATCGGGCACGGCGCGCAGGAAGGCCATCAGGTTGTCGCGGTTGAGGTCGTGGCCGGCGTTGACTTCCAGGCCAGCCGCTTGCGCGGCGCGCGCCGCGTCCACATAGAGCTGCAGCACCGCGGCCTCGCGCGAGGTGCCGCGCGAGGCGGCATAGCCCTCGGTGTAGAGCTCGACCCGGTCGGCGCCGACTGCCTTGGCGCCGGCCATCATGTCCGGATCCGGGTCCATGAAGAGGCTCACGCGCACCCCCAGCGCCTTGGCTTCGGCGATCAGCGGGCGCAGGCGCTCGGCGTCGTCGGGGAAGCTCCAGCCATGGTCGCTGGTGAACTGGCTTTCGCTGTCGGGCACGAAGGTGGCCTGCTGCGGCCGCAGCTCGCGCAGGGAGTCCATCAGGTTGTGGAACGGATTGCCTTCGATGTTGAACTCGGCCTTCGGCCAGTCCTTGGCCAGCAACTCCGACAGTTCGCGCACGTCCTGGCCGCGAATATGCCGCTCGTCCGGCCGCGGATGGACGGTGATGCCATGCGCCCCCGCATCCAGGCAGACGGCGGCAGCGAAGAGCACGCTCGGGATGCCCAGGTGCCGCGTGTTGCGCACCAGGGCGACCTTGTTGAGATTGACCGACAGCGCGGTGGTGGGGGAACTCATAGGGCTTGCAGGTCTCGCATCAATTGCCGGGTGCGCAGGGTGTTGACGCCGCAATGGTAGTTGAGCAGCACCCGCAATTGGTTGCGCAGCGCGCTGTTGCCGCCGGGGGGTAGGCCGGCGATGCGCCGCAGGGTGGCGGTGAAGGGCGTGCGTTCGCCCTGCGCGGCTTGCAGGCCCTGCCAGTCCGCGCCGGTCAGGGCCGCCTCCTCGCCTTCGGCCTGGCGCAGGCCGGCCTCCGGCACCAGCGCGTAGCCTCGCCCTTCGTGCAATGGCGCCAGCGTCAGGGTCTCGGCGTCGAGGGAGGGCAGGAAGCCGATTTCGCGCAAGAGGATCAACTCGAAAGCACGTAGCGCAGCCGACTGCGCCGCGCCCTGCGCGCCGGCATGGTCACCGGCAAGCACCTCTACCGCGCCCGCATACGCATCGAACAGGGCCGGATGGGGATCGTCGCGCGCCAGAAGGCGCATCAGCAGTTCGTTGAGGTAGTAGCCCGACAGCAGCGCCTCGCCGGTCGGCATGACATGGCCGCCCATCCATTCAGCCGCCTTCAGCGTGCGGATCTCGCTGTCGCCGCCAAAGTTCAACTGCAGCGGTTGCAGGGGCAGCAGTACCGGCCGGAAGTTGGAGCTGGGCCGCTTGGCGCCCTTGGCCACCAGGGCGATGCGGCCGTGGTTCCGCGTGAAGGTTTCCAGGATCAGGCTGGACTCGCTCCAGTCGTAGCGATGCAGGACGTACGCCGGTTCATGCGAGACGCGATGCGTGGCCACCTACTCGTAACCGAAAGATTTGACCCGCGCCTCGTCGTCTGCCCAACCGGAGCGCACCTTGACCCACAGCTCGATGAACACCTTGGCGTCCATCAGCTTCTCGAGTTCCTGGCGGGTTTCGGTGCCGATGCGCTTGATGCGTTCGCCCTTGTCGCCGATCACCATGGCCTTGTGCCCGTCGCGCTCCACCACGATGGTGGCGGCGATCTTCAGCAGGCGCTTCTGGCCCTTCTTCTGCGGCGGCTCTTCCTCGAACTTGTCGATGATGACGGTGGAGGTGTAGGGCAACTCGTCGCCGGTCAGGCGGAACAGTTTCTCGCGCACCGTCTCGCTGGCAAGGAACTTCTCGCTGCGGTCGGTGAGTTCGTCGGCGTCGTACCACCAGTCCTGCTCGGGCAGGTATTTCTCGCAGATCCCCAGCAGGCGCTCGATGTCCTTGGCGTTCTTGGCCGACATCGGCACGAACTCGGCGAAGGCGTGCTCCTTTTGCATCTGCGCCAGCCAGGGCGCGATGTCGCCGCGTCGGTGCACGTTGTCCAGCTTGTTGGCGATCAACAAGGTCGGAATGTCCTTGCCCAGCAGGGAAAGCACCCGGGCGTCGGCCGGCGTGAAGCTGCCGGCCTCGACCACGAACAGGATCAGGTCCACATCCGCCACCGCGCCCAGCACGGTCTTGTTGAGCGAGCGGTTCAGCGCATTGGCATGGCGCGTCTGGAAGCCCGGCGTGTCGACGAAGACATATTGCGTGCCGCTGCCGTCGGGCTGCGCCAGGGTGCGCATGCCGGTGATGCGGTGGCGCGTGGTCTGCGCCTTGCGCGAGGTGATGCTGATCTTCTGGCCGACCAGCGCATTGAGCAAGGTGGACTTGCCCACATTGGGCTTGCCGACGATGGCCACCAGCCCGCAACGGCGGCCGGCGGGCACCTCGGCGCCATCGGTGCCCGGCTGCGTGGGTTGGGAATCCTGGTTCATTTGCTTCTCTGGTTGCGCGCCTTCAGGCGGATCAGCATGGCGGCGGCGGCGGCCTGTTCGCCGGCTCGGCGCGAGCCGCCGATGCCGCGCTCGCTCCAGCCAAGTTCGCCCACCTCGCATTCGACTTCGAAAGTCTGCTTGTGGGCGGCTCCGAGTGTGGCGGCAACCCGGTAGACGGGCAGCTTCATTTTGTGACCCTGCAGCCATTCCTGCAATTCGGTCTTCGGGTCCTTGGCGGCCGCATCCATGCGCGGGTTGATCTCGACCGACTGGTAGAGCCGGTGCACCAGCGCCTCGGCCGCCGTAAAGCCGGCATCGAGGTAGACGGCGCCGATCAGCGCCTCCAGCGCATCGGCCAGGATGGAGGGGCGGTTCGGACCACCGGAACGGGCCTCGCCCTCGCCCAGGCGCAAGAGCGGCGACAGGCAGAGCTTGAGCGCCAGTTGGTGCAGGGTGTCCTGCTTGACCAGGTTGGCGCGCACGCGCGAGAGGTCGCCCTCGGGCAGATCCGCCAGCCGGCTGTACAGAAGATGCGAGACCGCCAGGTTGAGCACCGAGTCGCCCAGGAATTCCAGGCGCTCGTTGTGGTCAGCCGAGAAACTGCGGTGCGTCAGCGCACGCGTCAGCAGGCGCGGATCCGCAAAGCTGTGTTGAAGGCGCGCTTGAAGCGCGGCAATTCCGCTTTCCGACACAGCCAGTTTCCACGCGCCGAGGCTTAGCTCGACTGGCCCTTGTACTTGAGCGTCAGGTAGGCGGGGCCGAACAGATGGATCTCGCGCTCGTAGGCGAAGGACACCACCACCTTGTCGCCCACCTTCTGGATGTCGAGGTCCTTGCCGGCGACCGACTGGAAGTCGTCGATGGCCTGGGCACGGTCGAAGATCGCGCGCACTTCGGGCACCGTGGTGCCTTCCTTGGCCTTGTTCGTCGCCTTGATGATCGCCTGGTACTCGATCAGCGTCGGGATGACCTGCGCCACCACGATGCCGACGCAACCCACCACGGCGGCCACGAACAAGAGGCCGATGAACGAGATGCCGCGCTGCCCGGCGCGGCGGCCCCACCGTTTTTCCCTCATGCCTACTACCCTCGTTTTAAATAAAGAACGCTTATTGGAATGAACCGATGCGTTTGAAATTGCCGAAGTTCATCCAGACGAAAAACGCCCTGCCGACGATGTTCTGGTCTGGAACGAAGCCCCAATAGCGCGAGTCCAGCGAGTTGTCGCGGTTGTCACCCATCACGAAATAGTGACCCGCGGGCACCTTGCAAACCACGCCTTCAACACTGTAACGGCAATTGTCACGATTCGGGAACTCGGCAATCTCCACCTCGGATAATCCCGCGCGGCGGCTGTCGTCGTTGAGTAATTTGTGTTCTTTTCCGCCGAGGTCTTCGCTGTATTGCTTGAGGTAGCGCATGCTTTCCTCGTCGAAATACTCGGGCACCGCCGACTTGGGCGCCGGCTTGCCGTTGATCGTGATCTGCTTGTTGAGGTAGGCCACCTCGTCACCCGGAACGCCGACCACCCGCTTGATGTAGTCCATGCTGGGCTTGGGCGGATAGCGAAACACCATCACGTCGCCGCGCGCCGGCGGCGTGCCGTCGGTGAGCTTGGTGTTGATGACCGGCAGGCGAAGGCCGTAGGTGAACTTGTTGACCAGGATCAGGTCGCCGGTCAGCAGCGTCGGCATCATCGAACCGGAGGGGATCTTGAAGGGCTCGACCAGGAAGGAGCGCAGCAGGAACACCGCCAGGATCACCGGGAACAGGCCGGCGGTCCAATCCAGCCACCAGGGCTGCATCAAGAGGCGCTCGCGCGCATCGGTGTCCACGGTATCGACCTGGGTGATGCCTTGCAGCGCCAGTTCCTGTCGGCGCTGGACAAGCGAGGCGTCGAGGTTCTGCGCCGCGCGCTGACGCCGCGGCAGGAAATAGAAGCGCTCGGCCAGCCAGTAAATGCCCGTCACGGTGGTGGCCAGGAAAAGCAGCAGGGAGAAGTTGCCTTCGACCACGCCGAAATACCAGGCGCCGATATAGCCGGCAAATGCGGCGAGGATGAGGGAGGTGAGAAAGGGCATTGTTCTTAGTCTTCGACTTGCAGGATGGCGAGGAAAGCTTCTTGCGGTACCTCGACCGAGCCGATCTGCTTCATTCTCTTCTTGCCCGCCTTCTGCTTTTCGAGCAGCTTCTTTTTGCGGGTGATGTCGCCGCCGTAGCATTTGGCGAGCACGTTCTTGCGCAGAGCCTTGATTGTCTCACGCGCAATGATGTTGACTCCGATGGCGGCCTGGATTGCCACGTCGTACATCTGGCGCGAAATGATTTCGCGCATCTTGCTCACCACCGCGCGGCCGCGGAATTGCGACTGGCTGCGGTGCACGATGATCGACAGCGCATCCACCTTTTCGCCATTGAGCAGGATGTCGACCTTCACCACGTCGGAGGCGCGATATTCCTTGAACTCGTAGTCCATCGAGGCGTAGCCGCGACTCACCGACTTCAGCTTGTCGAAGAAGTCCAGCACGATCTCGCCCAGCGGCATCTCGTAGGTCAGCATGACCTGGCGGCCGTGGTAGGCCATGTTGATCTGCACGCCGCGCTTCTGGTTGGCCAGGGTCATGACCGAGCCCACGTATTCCTGCGGCATGTACAGGTGCACCGTGACGATGGGCTCGCGGATCTCCGCCATGCGGCCCACGTCGGGCATCTTCGACGGGTTCTCCACCATGATCACCTCGCCGTCGCTCTTCGCGACCTGGTAGACCACGCTGGGTGCGGTGGTGATGAGGTCCTGATCGAACTCGCGCTCCAGGCGCTCCTGCACGATCTCCATGTGCAGCAGGCCCAGGAAGCCGCAGCGGAAGCCGAAGCCAAGCGCCTGGCTCACTTCCGGCTCATAGTGCAGCGAAGCGTCGTTGAGCTTGAGCTTTTCCAGCGCGTCGCGCAGCGCGTCGTACTCGCTCGCTTCGGTCGGGTACAGGCCGGCAAAGACCTGCGGCTGGATTTCCTTGAAGCCCGGGAGCGCCTCGGTCGCAGTGAATGCCGCGCCGCCGCTGCCGCCCTTGATCAAGGTCACCGTGTCGCCCACCTTGGCCGCCTGCAGTTCCTTGATGCCGGCGATGATGTAGCCCACCTCGCCCGCTTCCAGCGACTCGCGCGGCTGGTTGGCCGGTGTGAACACGCCGAGGTTGTCGGCGTTGTAGGTTGCGCCGGTGGCCATCATCTTGATGCGATCGCCCTTGGCCACGCGGCCATCGACCACACGCACCAGCATCACCACGCCGACGTAGGCATCGAACCAGCTGTCGACGATCATCGCGCGCAGCGCGGCCTCGGGGTTGCCGCGCGGCGGCGGCACCTTGGCCACCACCGCTTCGAGAATTTCCTCGATGCCCATGCCAGTCTTGGCAGAGCATGGAATCGCCTCGGTCGCGTCGATGCCGATCACGTCTTCGATCTCGGCCTTCGCGTTGTCGGGATCGGCCTGCGGCAGATCCATCTTGTTGAGCACCGGCACCACTTCCACACCGAGGTCGAGCGCGGTGTAGCAGTTGGCCACTGTCTGCGCCTCCACACCCTGGCTCGCATCGACGACGAGCAGTGCGCCTTCACATGCAGAGAGCGAACGCGAGACTTCATAAGAGAAGTCCACGTGGCCCGGCGTGTCGATCAGATTGAGGTTGTAGACCTTGCCGTCGCGCGCCGTGTACTGCAGCGCAGCGGTCTGCGCCTTGATGGTTATCCCACGCTCCTTCTCGATGTCCATCGAGTCGAGCACTTGAGCTTCCATCTCGCGGTCCGCGAGTCCTCCGCAGCGCTGGATCAAGCGATCGGCGAGTGTCGACTTGCCATGATCGATGTGCGCAATGATCGAAAAATTTCTGATGTGATTCATCAACGGGGACGCTTAAGTACTTGAATTGGCTCGTGCACGCGGGCCGCGGGCAAGAAAAAAGGGCGCGTCCTCTGAGAGACGCGCCCTGAACCAACAAGCAATGGCAACTGCAGTAGTTGGAGCTTCATTGTAGGCAAAAAGGGGGGCGCGTACAGCCGAGGGGACCGGCCAAAAGGCTCGTTGCAGGTCAGCAACATGAAACTTATGAACAACTTATCAACAGTCTCTGTGGGGCACTGTTGGGACAACTTGTGGGCGATCTGTGGAGCGTCGGTGGACTGTCACAAGACATCCCGCATCGTGAACAAGCTAGTTCGGCTTATGCGCCGGACCTGTTAGTGAGCCCTCGTATTCTACCA
This sequence comes from Variovorax sp., assembly GCA_035476655.1. Classification (GTDB taxonomy): domain Bacteria; phylum Pseudomonadota; class Gammaproteobacteria; order Burkholderiales; family Burkholderiaceae_C; genus Variovorax. Next base: position 1,442 of record DATILH010000145.1, on the reverse strand, counting down.
AATTGGGTCGTTAGCTCTAAATTAAGTTAGTTGGCGCACACATAGTTTCGACTTTCAGGTGCCCAAATATTTTTTTCAAGGCGTCTGCGTTTGCCCAAAAAAGGGCCCAAAACCCGACTAGAGGCTGGGGCCACTTGACGAGCGCCGCGGGATCAGCGCGATGGCCGCAACAGCGCGTACTGAGCCCAGTCACCACGACGGAACAGCATGCTGATGGGCTTGGACTTGTCCGCCTTGCCCAGCGCGCTGTCGAACTCCTTCACGCTGGAGATTTCGACATTGCCGACCGCCAGGATGACGTCGCCTTCGCGCAGGCCGGCACGCGCCGCGGCTTCCGCGGCCGCCTCGACTCGCACGCCGCCCTTGAGCTTGAGTTCGCGCTTCTGTACATCGCTCAGTTCGCTCACCGCCAGGCCGAGCGAGCGGGCCGCGACCGAAGCAGAGGACTTGGCCGAGGACTCTTCGCGTTCGGCCGCCACCTTGGTCGGCTTCTCGGGTTCGATCTCGGCGATGGTGACGTTGAGGTCGCGCGAGGCGCCACGGCGGAACACCGTGACGGTGCTGCGCGTGCCGGGCTTGGTGTTGCCCACCAGCCGCGGCAGATCGCTCGGGCGGTCAATGCTCTTGCCGTCGAACCTGGTGATGATGTCGCCCGCCTCGATGCCCGCCTTCTCCCCCGGCGAGCCGGCTTCCACGCTGCGCACCAGCGCACCTTGCGGCTTGCCCAGGCCGATCGACTCGGCCACATCCTTGGTCACCTGATCGATCTGCACGCCGATGCGCCCGCGCGAGACGCGGCCGTTGCTGCGCAGCTGGTCACTGACGCGGATCGCCTCGTCGATCGGGATCGAGAAGGAAATGCCCATGAAGCCGCCCGAGCGCGAATAGATCTGGCTGTTGATGCCCACCACCTCGCCGCGCATGTTGATCAGCGGGCCGCCGGAGTTGCCGGGGTTGATCGCCACGTCGGTCTGGATGAAGGGCAGGTAATCGCCGGTGTCGCGCTGCTTGGCGCTGACGATGCCGGCAGTCACCGTGTTCTCCAGGCCGAAGGGCGAGCCGATGGCCATCACCCATTCACCCACGCGCAGCTTGGAGATGTCGCCGACCTTCACCGCCGGCAGGCCGGCGCCGTCGATCTTCACCACTGCCACGTCCGTGCGCTTGTCGGTGCCGATGATCCTGGCCTTGAATTCGCGCTTGTCGGGCAAGGTGACCAGGACTTCGGAGGCATCCTCCACCACATGGGCGTTGGTCATCACATAGCCGTCAGGCGTCAGGATGAAGCCCGAGCCGACGCCGCGCGGACGCTCTTCCTCCTGGGGCTGCTGCGGGCGATTGGGCCGCGGCCCGCGCGGCGTGCCAGGCATGGGCTGGCCGAAGAAGCGCCGGAAGAACTCCTGCATCTCCTCGTCCATTTCCGGGTTGTTGCGCTGGCTCAC
>DATILH010000144.1:0-5883 GCA_035476655.1 Variovorax sp. | reverse complement strand
CAAGTCCGCGGGCTTCCAGGCGCGCTCGGTCCTCCTCATCGGCTATACCGACCCGCTCGGCAGCAACGAGTACAACCAGCGCCTGTCCCTGGCGCGGGCGAACGCCGTGCGCGACCACATGGTGAGCGCGGGCGTGCCGGCAAACGTGATCCAGACCGAAGGCCGCGGAGAAGCAGACCTCAAGGTCACCGAGGCCGATTGCAAGGGCCAGGGCAAGGCCAAGTCTCGCAGCGCCCTCATTGCCTGCCTGGAGCCCAACCGCCGCGTGGAGGTCCGCGCCACGGGCGAGCAGAGGCAGTAGGGTGGGGTCTGGACGGGCTGGATCAGCCTTGTCAGATCCCCGCTACGGTGGGCTGCGCCGGTCGACCTTCTGGCTCAGCACGATCGAGGTCTGCGTCTGCTGGATGCCTTCGACCTGCCCCAACTGGTCGAGCAGTTCGTCCAGCACTTCGGTGCTGTCGCAGCGCAGCAGCACCATGTAGTCGAACTCGCCGCTGACGGCCCAGGCGCCCTCGACTTCCGGCATGCGCTCGAGCGCCTTCATGGCGGCGGGAGCGCACTTGGCGCTGACGCGAAGGGCGCAGAAAGCGCGCACCGCCCCCTGCTCCAGCCGCTGCCCCAGGCGAAGACCATAGCCCGCGACGATGCCTTCGCGCTCCAGCCGCGCGATGCGCGCCACCACCGTGGTGCGCGCGACGCTCAGCCGGCGCGCCAGGTTGGCGGTGCTCTCGCGGGCATTGGCTTGCAGCAGGGCCAGCAGGTTGCGATCCAGTTCATCCATGGTCCCATTGTGGCGGGCAAGCCAGGGACGTTGGCAACTCGACGAAGCGGGTCGTCGATTCGACGAAGCGGGCCCGCTTCCGGACGATCTGCGCCCTTCCCCCTGCCAGGGCTCAGCTCTACAGTGTCGAAAGCAAGACGTCAGAGGGGCGAGATGACCAAGGTATCCAGGGGCAAGATTTTGGTCCTCGGCGCAGGCAAGGTCGGCGGCACGGTGGCGGACATGATCGCGCAGTACCACGGCCTCCCAGTGACGCTCGCGGACCTGCGACCCGGCGTCGACGATGGCCGCGACGCGCTGGTGCGCAGGGTGGCGCTCGACGCGAAACGCGACGATGACTTGCGCAACGCGCTCTGCGCGCATACCGCCGTCATCAATTGCCTGCCCTTCTATCTGGCGCAAGGCGTTGCGGCGCAGGCTGCACAAAGCGGCGTGCACTACTTCGACCTGACCGAGGACGTCGCCGCCACCCGCGTGATCCGCAGGATCGCGCAGGGAGCCCGCTCGGTACTGATGCCGCAGTGCGGACTGGCGCCCGGCGTGATCGGCATGCTGGGCTTCGACCTCGCCGGCCGCTTCGACGAGTTGTACGACCTGCGGCTTCGCGTCGGCGCGTTGACGCGCAACGCCACCAACAGCCTGCGCTACAACTTCACCTGGAGCATCGACGGCGTGATCAACGAGTACTGCAACCCCTGCGATGCCATCGTCAACGGCCAGCGGATCTCGGTGCAGCCCTTGGAAGGCTTCGAGACCTTCACGCTCGACGCCGAGGCTTTCGAAGCCTTCAACACCGCAGGCGGATTGGGAACGCTGTGCGAGACCCTGGAGGGCAGGGTCCGCAACCTGGACTACAAGACCATCCGCTATCCCGGTCATCGCGACGCGATGAACTTCCTCTTGCACGACCTGCGCCTGATCGAGCGGCGCGACCTGCTGCGCCAGGTGCTCGAGCATGCGGTGCCGCACAGCCGGGAGGACGTGGTGATCCTGTTTGCTTCGGCCTCGGGCCTGCGCGCCGGCCGCTTCGAGCAGGAGACGCGGGTGGACCGCATCTTCGGTGCCGCGCTGCGCGGCAAGGACCGCACCGCCATCGAGCTTTCGACGGCCGCCGGCGTGGTCGGCGTGCTCGAGCTGCTGCTGCAGGGCAAGCTGCCGGCGCGGGGCTTCGTGAGCCAGGAGCAGGCTTCGCTCAAGGACTTTCTCGCCACCCGCGTCGGGCACTTCTACAGGGGCCTCGATCCGGCGCCGAAGGTGCGCGCCAGGACGCACAATGCCGGACCTCTGCGTTCCACGAAGGAAAGAAGCTATGCCTGAACTGCTGTCCGTCCTGCAGCGCTGCGGCATCGAGCCGGGCGACATTCAAGATGGCTCGCTGCTCGTGCGCTCCCCCATCGATGGTGCGGAACTCGCCCGCGTGAAGGAGACGCCGGCGTCGTCGATGAGCGAGATCATCGCCAGGTCGAGCGCCGCCTTCCTGCAATGGCGACAGGTGCCGGCACCGGTGCGCGGCGAGCTGGTCCGCCTGTGGGGCGAGGAGCTGCGCCAGGCCAAGGAGGACATCGGCCGCATCGTCTCGGTCGAGGTCGGCAAGATCGTGGAAGAAGGCCTGGGCGAGGCGCAGGAGTGCATCGACATCTGTGACTTCGCGCTCGGCCTCTCGCGCCAGCTCTACGGCAAGACCATCGTGTCCGAGCGGCCGGGCCACCGGATGATGGAGCAGTACCACCCGCTGGGGCCGGTGGCGGTGATCACCGCCTTCAACTTCCCGAGTGCGGTGTTCGCCTGGAATGCGGCGCTGGCCCTGGTCTGCGGCGATCCGGTGATCTTCAAGCCCTCGGAGAAGGCGCCCCTGTCGGGCCTAGCCACCTCCCGGGCGCTGGAGCGCGCCATGGCCCGCTTTGGCGACAAGGCTCCGCAAGGGCTGGCGCAGGTCGTCATCGGCGGCGCCGGCCTGGCCGAAGCACTGGTGGACAGCCCGGCAATCGCGCTGGTCTCGGCCACCGGCTCGACCCGCATGGGCCGAGTCGTCGGCCCCAAGGTGGCTGCGCGTTTCGGCCGGCGGATCCTGGAACTGGGCGGCAACAACGCCATGATCGTGACACCCGCCGCTGACCTCGACATGGCGCTGCGCGCCATCCTGTTCGGCGCGGTCGCCACTGCCGGCCAGCGCTGCACCTCGCTGCGCCGGCTGATCGTGCATCGGTCGGCGAAAGAGGCGCTCTTGTCCCGGCTGCTGAAGACTTATGCAAGCCTTCGCATAGGCAACCCGCTTGCGCCCGGCAACCTGGTGGGCCCGCTGGTCGACCGGAACGCCTACGAGGCGATGCGCCAGGCCATCGAGAGCGCCGCGGCACAGGGCGGCAAGCTGCTGATCGGCGGCGAGCGCGTGCTCGAGCGCGAACTTCCCAACGCCTGGTACGTGCAGCCGGCCATCATCGAGATGCCCGGACAGACGGAGGTGGTGCGGCAGGAGACCTTCGCCCCCCTGCTCTACGTGATGGCCTACGACGAGTTCGAGCAGGCGATCGCGATGCACAACGACGTGCCGCAGGGCCTGTCGTCCTGCATCTTCTCGAACGACATGCGAGAGGTGGAACTGTTCATTTCCTGCGCGGGCTCCGACTGCGGCATCGCCAACGTCAACATCGGCCCCAACGGCGCAGAGATCGGCGGCGCCTTCGGCGGCGAGAAGGAAACCGGCGGCGACCGCGAGAGCGGATCGGACGCCTGGAAGCAATACATGCGCCGCAGCACCAACACCATCAACTTCTCGCGCGAGCTGCCGCTGGCGCAAGGCATCAACTTCGGTTGAGTCAGCCCCGGCGCGCCTCCTGCGGCGTGACATGCAGGTACAGCACCTGCGCGCCGCGCAGGATCCGCAGCACGCACAGCTTGCCGATGCGCGACTCGTCCAGCAGACGGTGCAGGTCGTCCACCGTGCGCGCTGGCGCGCCGTCGATGCCGACGATCAGGTCGTCTGCCTTCAGGCCGGCCATGGCTGCTGGCGAGCCGGGTTGCACTTCGGACACGCGCACGCAGCTGTCCTGAAGCTCGAGTTCGAGCACCCGCGCCACGCGGCGCGAGACGGGCACCGTGGAGCCGGCCAGGCCGATGAAGGCGCGCCGCACTCGGCCGTGCGCAAACAGCTGCGTCACCACCCATTGCGCCGAATTCACCGCCACCGCGAAGCAGATGGCCTGGGCGCCGGGAATGATGGCGGTGTTGACGCCGATCACCCGGCCCCGGCTGTCGAGCAGCGGGCCGCCCGAGTTGCCGGGGTTGAGCGCCGCGTCGGTCTGGATCACGTTGTCGATCATGCGGCCGCTGTTGGAGCGCAGCGACCGCCCCAGCGCCGAGACGATGCCGCTGGTCACCGTGTGGTTGAAGCCCAGCGGATTGCCGATGGCGATGGCGATCTGGCCGACACGCAGGCGCGAGGAATCGCCCAACCGCAGATGCGGCAGCGCGTGGCTGGCGCCGATACGCAGCACCGCCAGGTCGGTGGCCGGGTCTTCGCCCACCAGTTGCGCGCTGCTGCGGGCGCCGTCGGGGCGCAGCACTTCGAGCCGCGCCGCACCATGCACGACATGGCTGTTGGTCAGCAGGTAGCCGTCGGGGGTGAAGAGAAAGCCGGAGCCGGTGCCGCTGCGCCCGCCGGGCCCGGCCTGGGCGGCAATGGCGACCACCGCGTCGCGCGCGGCCTCGACGGTGCCGGCCACGGTCTCGGAGTAGGCGTCCAGCAGCTCGCCGTCGTCCGTTGTCGGCGGGGGTTCTGGCAGCGGGGGACGGTCGCCCATGCCGCATCAGTTGGTGGCCGCCGGGCCGAATGCAAGGGGGCGCAAGCGCCTCAGGCCAGCAGCCTCTCGACGATCAGCTTCCAGTGCGCCTCGTCCACCGGCGTGATCGACAGCCGGTTTCCCTTGCGCAGCACGGTCATGTCGGCCAATTCGGGCGTGGCGCGCATCTCGGGCAGCGACAAGAGGCGCGTCTTGCGCAGGGCCTGCACGTCCAGCAGCAGCCAGCGCGGCTTCTCGGGCCGGGAGGCGGCGTCGTAGTAGGGCGAGGCAGGGTCGAACTGGGTCGGGTCGGTGCGCGTGCCGGAAGCGACCCGGGCCACGCCGACGATGCCCGGCTGCGGACAGCTCGAGTGGTAGAAGAGCACGCCGTCGCCGATCTGCATGCCGTCGCGCATGAAATTGCGCGCCTGGAAGCTGCGCACGCCGGTCCAGGGCACGGTGGCATCGGGTGCGGCCAGCGCGTCGTCGATCGAGACGTCGTCGGGCTCGGATTTCATCAACCAGTACTGGGCCATGGTCTTCTTTCCCTTGGCTTGAAGGCGGGGCGCAAGCGTAGCAGGGCTTGAAGCCCTCGGCAGCCGCTAAGATTCCCGCCTTCGCCATGTTTGCCGCCCTCCGCTCACGCACCACCATGCCGCGCCGCTATGCCTGGCTGCTGTGGTTCGCGCTGCTGCTGCCCCTGGCGCAGGCCGCGGCGAGCAGCCATGTCTATTCGCACACCGGCGAACTGGCGGCCGGCGTCGAGGGCCTCACCAAGAGCAAGCATGCAGCTGGCGCCGCCCATTGCGACCTGTGCCTGGCCAGCAGCATCGCGCTCGGCGGCGGCCTGCCCACGGCCACGCTTCCAACCCTGCCCCTGCGCAGCAATCACCCGGCGCCTCAAGCCGCCTTCGACTCGCTCTGGGAGCCCGCGCCAACGCTGGCCTACCAGGGCCGCGCCCCGCCCTTCGCCCTGACTTGACCGTCCTTCCCCGCGCCTGCGCCGCAATTGCTTTCCTGCGGCGCGCGGGCGCATTCCGACGTCCTTGTCAGGAGCGAAATCCATGTACAGAAAAATGATCCCCGCGGGGAGCCTTGCGCTCGCCATGTCCCTGCCTGTCGGCGCGCAAACCGCCGCCGCCCCTTCTTCCTCCGATGTGCAAGCCTTGCGAAAGGAAATCGGCGCCATGCGCGCCGACTACGAGTCGCGCATCCAGGCGCTGGAGCAGCGCGTGAAGGCCGCAGAAGCGGCGGCTGATTCCGCCAGCGCCGCAGCCAAATGGTCTGCGCCCGCCGGCGGCGCGGCGGCGGCCACGGCGGCAG
>DATILH010000143.1:0-39204 GCA_035476655.1 Variovorax sp. | reverse complement strand
CGTGCTGTTCGATCAGGATTCCGATGAAACGCTCGAGGCTGCCCACGATCGCTCGGTGCAGCATCACCGGGTGGGCGCGGCCGCTGGATTCCGTGACATATTCGGCGCCCAGGCGCTCGGCCATGTTGAAGTCCACCTGCATCGTGCCGCACTGCCACTGGCGGCCGATGGCGTCGCGCAGCGTGTACTCGATCTTCGGCCCGTAGAAGGCGCCCTCGCCCGGCGAGATGACGAAGTCCACGCCGGAGCGGCGCAGCGCCTCCACCAGCGCGCCTTCGGCCTTGTCCCACAGTTCGTCGGAGCCGATGCGGTGATCCGGCCGCGTGGCGACCTTGTAGAGGATGTCGTTGAAGCCGAAGTCGGCGTACACCTTGAGCAACTGCGTCGTGTAGGCCACGCATTCGTCGAGGATCTGGTCTTCCGTGCAGAAGATGTGGCCGTCGTCCTGCGTGAAGCCGCGCACCCGCATGATGCCGTGCAGCCCGCCGCTGGGCTCGTTGCGGTGGCACTGGCCGAATTCACCATAACGCAGCGGCAGGTCGCGGTAGCTGCGCAGGTCGCTCTTGAAGATCATCACGTGGCCAGGGCAGTTCATCGGCTTGAGCGCGTAGTCGCGCTTCTCCGATTCCGTGACGAACATGTTCTCGCGGTAGTTCTGCCAGTGGCCCGTCTTCTCCCACAGGCTCTTGTCCAGGATCTGAGGACCCTTGACTTCCTGGTAGCCCGTGTCGCGGTAGACCTTGCGCATGTACTGCTCGACCTGCTGCCAAAGGGCCCAGCCCTTGGGATGCCAGAACACCAGACCAGGCGCCACCTCGTCGATGTGGAACAGGTCCAGTTCCTTGCCCAGGCGCCGATGGTCGCGCTTCTCGGCTTCCTCGATGCGCTGGATGTACTGGTCCAGCTGCTTCTTGTCGGCCCAGGCCGTGCCGTAGATGCGCTGCAGCTGCTCGTTCTTGGCGTCGCCGCGCCAGTAGGCGCCGGCCAGCTTCGTGAGCTTGAAGACCTTCAGGAAGCGCGTGTTCGGCACGTGCGGGCCACGGCACATGTCGACGTATTCCTGATGGTAGTACAGGCCCATGGCCTGCTCGTCGGGCATGTCCTCGACCAGGCGCAGCTTGTAGTCCTCGCCGCGCGACTTGAAGACGTCGATCACTTCGGCGCGCGGCGTCATCTTCTTGACCACGTCGTAGTCCTGCGCTATCAGCTCGCGCATGCGTGCCTCGACCGCCTGCATGTCGTCTGGCGTGAACGGGCGCTCGTAGGCGATGTCGTAGTAGAAGCCCTCCTCGATCACCGGGCCGATCACCATCCGGGCCGTCGGGTAGAGCTGCTTGACGGCATGGCCGACCAGGTGGGCCGTCGAGTGGCGGATGATCTCCAGGCCTTCCTCGTCCTTGGGCGTGATGATCTGCAGCTTGGCGCTCTGCTCGATGATGTCGCTGGCATCGACCAGGCGGCCATCCACCTTGCCGGCCAGCGTCATCTTCGCGAGGCCTGGGCCGATGGACTTGGCAACGTCGGCCACGGAGACCGGGCCAGGGAACTCGCGCTGCGAGTTGTCGGGAAGCGTGATCTGGATCATGGGAAGAAACCTCTGGGCAGAAAAACAAAAAAGCGCGGTGGGAGCCGCGCTTCGTGTGGTGCTGGTTGCCGGACGAATCCGGCGCGCGCGGCGACTTACCGGCCTTGTCCTTGCAGGGACAGGCCGCCAAAAGCGGTCGCCGTAGTTCGCGGTGTCATAACCAGCATTGCCTTTCTCGCCCTTGTTTGACGTTGGAGCCGGTGATTCTATGCCACACAAAAAAGCCCGGCACGTGGCCGGGCTGAAGCTGTGACAGCGTCTTGGTTGCTTAGTGGAACTGCTCTTCCTCGGTCGAGCCGGTCAGCGCGGTGACGCTGGACTTGCCGCCCTGGATCACGGTGGTCACTTCGTCGAAGTAGCCGGTGCCGACTTCCTGCTGGTGCGACACGAAGGTGTAGCCGCGGTCGCGCGCTGCGAATTCGGGTTCCTGAACCTTCTCGACGTACGCGGTCATGCCGCGCTTGACGTAGTCCTGGGCCAGGTCGTACATGCCGTACCACATGTTGTGAATGCCAGCCAGGGTGATGAACTGGTACTTGTAGCCCATGGCGCCCAGTTCGCGCTGGAACTTGGCGATGGTGGCGTCGTCCAGGTTCTTCTTCCAGTTGAACGAGGGCGAGCAGTTGTAGGCCAGCAGCTTGCCCGGGTGGACCGCGTGCACCTTCTCGGCGAATTCGCGGGCGAACTCGAGGTCCGGCGTGCCGGTTTCGCACCACACCATGTCGGCGTACTCGGCGTAGGCGATGGCGCGCGAGACGGCCTGGTCCATGCCCTTGCGGGTCTTGTAGAAGCCCTCGACGGTGCGCTCGCCGGTGAGGAAAGGCTTGTCGTTGGCGTCGTGGTCGCTGGTCACCAGGTCGGCGGCTTCCGCGTCGGTGCGGGCGATCACCAGGGTGGAGGTGCCCATCACGTCGGCGGCCATGCGCGCGGCGATCAGCTTCTGCACGGCTTCGTTGGTGGGGACCAGCACCTTGCCGCCCATGTGGCCGCACTTCTTGACCGAGGCGAGCTGGTCTTCGAAGTGCACGCCGCCGGCGCCAGCCTTGATCATGGCCTTCATCAGCTCGAAGCCGTTGAGCACGCCGCCGAAACCGGCTTCGGCATCGGCCACGATCGGCGCGAAGTAGTCGGTGTAGCCGGCATCGCCGGGGTTCACGTTCTTCGACCACTGGATCTCGTCAGCGCGGCGGAAGGTGTTGTTGATGCGCTCGACCACCTGCGGCACCGAGTCCACCGGGTACAGCGACTGGTCGGGGTACATGGCGGCGTAGCTGTTGTTGTCGGCGGCGACTTGCCAGCCCGACAGGTAGATCGCCTTCACGCCGGCCTTGACCTGCTGCATGGCCTGGCCGCCGGTCAGCGCGCCGAGGCAGTTGACGAAGGGCTCGTTGTTCACCAGGTCCCACAGCTTCTCGGCGCCGCGCTGGGCCAGCGTGTGCTCGATGGGGAAGGAGCCGCGCAGGCGCACGACGTCGGCCGCGCTGTAGCCGCGCTTGATGCCCTTCCAGCGGGGGTTGGTGGCCCACTCTTTTTCGAGGGCGGCGACCTGTTGTTCGCGGCTGAGTTGTTCGGTCAGTTTTTGGGGCATGGTCACTCCGAAGGGTTGAGATGAATCTGGGGTTGGGCCGCTGTGGCCATGGCCCAAACTGTACCCGGATCAGCAACTCTTATGTCTTATAGAAGAGTTATTTTTGCGCAAGCAAAATCAAAGACTTATGAAGTTTTTTCTCAATGCGAAATTATTTTTCTTGTATTGAGAAAAATTATTGCGCCGCAACAGCCGCGATTTTCACAATGCAGAACGCAGTTTGCCGTCGTGAAAGAGGCGTCTCAGCCGCGCGCAAGCCAATCGCCACTGGCGATCACCGGGCGGCCCGCGACACGCCGCGGATGGATCTCGTAGACCAGACAGTCGAGCGGCCGCGCGCCGACCAGCACCGGCACCTGGCGCTTGCGGTACTCGCCTTCGCCGTTGGGCATCACCTCTTCCAGCAGGTCAAGTTGCGCTTCCAGCGCCGGTTCGATGCGATAGACCTCGCCCTGCAGGTGCCCGCTCCCACCCAGTATCGCCCCGGGGTAGGCGCCCAGGTGGTACAGGGTGCCGGCGATCTCGCCCGGCCCCACGAAGTGCGCGGCCGGTCTGAAGCAGGCGATGTCGTTGCTGCCGCCGGCGCGCAAGGTGCCGTAGACGAACACATGGCGTGGTGCAGCGGCCGGCGTAGAGGCTTCGGGCATGATCGATCGAGTTTCCCCCAGCAGGCTCTTTGTCGTTGAACCCCGCACACACGCCCCCACGCATCGTCGCCTATGGCTGCCTCGCCCTCAGCATGTCGCTGGTGGGCTGCTATGTGGCCCTGTCGAAGCCGCTGGTGGCGGCGATTCCGGTCCTGCTCCTGGCCTGGCTGCGTTTCGGCATCGCCGCGCTGGCCATGCCGCACTGGCTGCGCCGCCCGGCCAACGAGCCATTGATGACGCGGCGCACCCGCGGCCTGGTGTTCCTCGAGTCCTTCCTCGGCAACTTCATGTTCTCGATCTGCATGTTGTTCGGCGTCAGCCTGACGAGTGCAGTCTCGGCCGGCGTGATCATGGCGGCCATCCCCGCCGTGGTGGCACTGATCAGCTGGATCTTCCTGCGCGAGCGCATCAGCGGGCGCGTGATGCTGGCGATCGCCTGCGCGGCCCTGGGCATCGGGCTGCTGGCGCTGTCGCCTGCGCATGCCGCGCCACCGTCGGCCGCCACCGGAGCGGGGGCATCCATGCCCTGGCTGGGCAACACGCTGGTGTTCTGCGCGGTGCTGTGCGAGGCCTCGTATGCCGTGATCGGCAAGTCGCTGACCGGCAAGCTGGGGCCGCGGCGCATCTCCTCGCTCATCAATCTGTGGGGCTTCGTGCTCTCGACGCCCTTCGGCATCTGGTATGCCCTGCAGTTCGACTTCGGCTCGGTGCGGCCGTCGATGTGGGGCTTCCTGGTGCTCTATGCGTTGGCGGCCAGCATCTGGACGGTGTGGCTGTGGATGACCGGCTTGCGCAGCGTGCCAGCTTCGCAGGCTGGGGTTTTCACTGTGATGCTGCCGGTCAGCGCCGCGCTGGTGGGCGTGCTGGTGCTGGGCGAAAAGCTCTCCGCGATGCAGCTCCTGGCCTTCGCCGCGGCGCTGCTTGGGGTGCTGCTCGCGACATGGCCTGGGCCACGCAGCGCGAACAGCACTGCCACTTCACTGTTGCTTCCCTCTGAAAAAAACAACAACTCCCAATGAAAAAGTACCCGTTTCCCTTGGAAACGCGTTTTTTCTCCCTTAGCATCCGCTTTGCCAGTGGAGAGTCGGTTTTTCATTGGTGAATCTCTATCCAAAAAAGGAAATCAACCATGGCAACTGCAAAGAAGGCTCCGGCCAAGAAAGCGCCGGCAAAGAAGGCCGCTCCCGCTAAGAAGGCGGCTCCCGCCAAGAAGGCTGCTCCGGCCAAGAAGGCGGCTCCTGCCAAGAAGGCTGCTCCGGCCAAGAAGGCTCCTGCGAAGAAGGCTCCCGCCAAGAAGCGCACTCCCAACGCCGCGTTCATGAAGGCCCTGACCCCCAGCGCCGCCCTGGCTGCTGTCGTCGGCTCCGCGCCGCTGCCGCGCACCGCCATCGTGAGCAAGCTGTGGGACTACATCAAGAAGAACAACCTTCAGGACAAGGCCAACAAGCGCAACATCAACGCCGATGCCAAGCTGAAGGAAATCTTCGGCAAGAGCCAGGTGTCGATGTTCGAGCTGGCCGCCCTGATCGGCAAGCACGTTAAGTAAGCGCCTCGCGCTCCTTGAGAAAAGCCGGCATCCGCCGGCTTTTTTTCTGCCCGCGGGAAAGCGCCCCTCAGCCCTTGGCCTGCGCCGCCTGCGTGATCGAGGCCAGGCTGCCGCGGGTGGTGATGACCTCGGGATCAAGTGGGATCTCGATCAGGGTACCGGTGTCGGCCGCCAGCGCGCGCAGCAAGGCGGCCTCGAACTGCGCGGTCTCGGTCACCTGCTCCGCCGCATAGCCATAGGCCCTGGCGAGCGCGCAGAAGTCCGGATTGCGAAGCTGCGTGCCGCTCACCTTGGTCGGGTACTCGCGCTCCTGGTGCATGCGGATGGTGCCGAACATGCCGTTGTTGAGCAGCACGATGATGCTCTTGCCGCCGAACTGGGCGGCCGTTGCCAGCTCCTGCCCATTCATCATGAAATCACCGTCGCCGGCGATCGTGAAGGCGATGCGTCCGGTCGTCAGGTTGGCCGCGATGCCCGCAGGCACCCCGTAGCCCATGGCCCCGCTGGTGGGCGCAAGCTGCGTCTTGTGGCCACGCACGAGGCCGCGGTAGCGGAAGTAGCGATGCACCCAGCTGGCGAAGTTGCCGGCGCCGTTGGTGATCGCAGCGTCCTCGGGCAGGTGCTTCTGCAGCAGCGCCACCACCTGTGCCATGTCCACGGCGCCGCGCGGCGTGTCGGGCGGCAGGCCGGCCAGGGGCTGCGGCTCGAGGTTGGCGAGGTAGTCGGCGTTGGCGGCGCGCGTCCAGTCTTCCCAGGGCAGCTCGACCGGCGCGGTGAGCACCTCCAGGCTGCGCGCGGCGGCGCTCATGCCGGCGTTGATGGCCAGGTCGGCCTGGTAGACGCGGTTGAGTTCTTCCGCGCTGGCGTGGATGTGCACCAGCTTCTGGCGCGGGCGCGGCGCCTCCAGCAGGGTGTAGCCGCCGGTGGTCATCTCGCCCAGGCGCGGGCCGATGGCGATCACCAGGTCGCTGTCCTTCACGCGCGCGGCCAGCTTGGGATTGATCGCGATGCCGACGTCGCCGGCGTACTGCAGGTGCTCGTTGTCGAAGGTGTCCTGGTAGCGGAAGGCGTTGGCCACGGGCAGCTTCCAGTTCTCGGCGAAGCGCTGCAGCGCCTGTGCCGCCTGCACGGTCCAGCCGCCGCCGCCGGCGATCACCAGCGGCTTCTTCGCGGCGAGCAGCATCTCGCGCAGGCTGCGCAAGGCGCCCGGATCGCTCCAGGGTTGCACCGGCTCGACCCGCGCCAGCGGCTGCGCCGTGGTCGTCGCGGCCAGCATGTCTTCCGGCAGCACCAGCACCACCGGGCCGGGGCGGCCGTTCATGGCGGTGGCGAAGGCACGTGCGATGTATTCGGGGATGCGGTCGGCATGGTCGATGCGCTCCACCCGCTTGGCGAAGCCCTTGGTGCTGGGCCCGAAGAAGCTGCCGTAATCCACTTCCTGGAAGGCCTCGCGGTCGCGGAACTCGCTGCCGACATCGCCGACGAACAGGATCATCGGCGTCGAGTCCTGGAAGGCGTTGTGCACGCCGATCGAGGCATTGGTGGCGCCCGGGCCGCGCGTGACGAAGCAGATGCCCGGCCGCCCCGTCAACTTGCCGTGCGCCTCGGCCATGAAGGCGGCGCCGCCCTCCTGCCGGTTGACGATGAAGCGGATGCGATCACCGGCTGCATGAAAGCCGTCCAGCACCGCCAGGAAGCTTTCGCCCGGCACGCCGAACACCGTGTCGACGCCCTGCGCCACCAGGCATTCGACGATCAGATGCCCTGCGCTGCGTGCTGTTGTGCTCATGCTCTTGCCTGCCTTGTTTCGTGATGTCGCGCTCGATTATGCGGATACGCTTGCCGCCGCCGGGTAAGCCCCGACTGCGGATAATTCCCCAATTGGTTAAATACACACATGGCAAGCACGACCCCAGAACCGCGTCTGCGCGACGCCGACAAGTCGCAGCAGGCGATCCTCACGGCCGCGCTGGACGAGTTCGCCCGGCACGGCCTGGCCGGCGCGCGCATGGATCGCATCGCAGCGCAGGCGGACGTCAACAAGCGGCTCATCTACTACTACTTCACCAGCAAGGACGACCTCTTCCTGGCGGTACTGGAGAACGCCTACCTGAACATCCGCGAGGCCGAGAAGCACCTGCACCTGCGCGACCTGGCGCCGCCGCTGGCGATCCGCCGGCTGACCGAGTTCACCTGGGACTACTACATCGCGCACCCCGAGTTCATGACCCTTCTCAACAGCGAAAACCTGCACCAGGGGCGGCACCTGGCGAAGTCGCAGCGGGTGCGCGAACTGAACTCGCCGCTGATCGAGTCGCTGGCCGAGATCCTCGAGCGCGGCCGCAAGGAGGGCCTGTTTCGCGGCGGCATCGACCCGGTGCAGCTCTACGTGTCGATCGCCGGCCTGGCCTACTTCTACCTGTCGAACAGCTACACCCTGTCGGCCATCTTCGGGCGCGACCTGATGACGCCCAAGGCGCACCATGAGCGCCTCTCGCACATGTGCGAAGTCGTTCTAGGGTATGTCCTGAGGACTTGAGCCGCGGGCTCGATTGACGTTCTTCGACGGCGATTCCTAGAATCTTTCTATTCACTTTTTGGTGAATTAGAAACAACAGGAGACCCGGCCATGAAGTTTCGTCACGCGCTGCTGCCACTGTTTGCCGCCACCGCCCTGCTCGCCACCGGCGGTGCCCTGGCCCAGCAATGGAAGCCCTCCAAGCCCATCAACCTGATCGTGCCCTGGGCGGCCGGCGGCTCCACCGACCAGGTGACCCGCGTGGCCGCGGCCGAGGTCGAGAAGGCCCTGGGCCAGAAGGTGGTGGTGATGAACCAGCCGGGCGCCTCTGGCTCGGTCGGCACCAAGAACGCCGTGGAGGCGGCCAAGGACGGCTACACCTGGACCGCCGGCGCGGCCAAGGACCTGGGCACCTACAAGGTGCTGGGCATGCTCGACACCTCGATCCAGGACTGGAACCTCTATCTCACGGTGGCCCACGTCGCGGTGGTGGGCGTGAACGCCGACACGCCCTACAAGACCATGCCCGAACTGCTGGCCGCGATGAAGGCCAAGCCGGGCGCCATCAGCGTCGCCACGGCCGGCGTCAACTCGAGCGGCCACTCGGCCATCGAGGCCATCGCGCGCGCCACCGGCGTGAGCTACAAGCATGTCACCTATGACGGCGGCAATCCGGCGGTCGTGTCCACCCTCTCGGGCGAAACCGAGGTCACGACCCAGCTCGCGGCCGAACAGACCGACATGATCCGCGCCAAGAAGATCCGACCGCTGGCGGTGGTGAGCGACAAGCCGCTGTTGATCGAAGGCTTTGGCACGGTGCCGCCGCTGTCGCAGTTCATCCCGGGCTTCACCGACCCGATCAACTACTTCGGCATCTTCATTCCCAAGGGCGTGCCGCCCGAAGTCACGCAGACCGTGAACGCGATCTGGGCCAACCAGATCGCCAAGGGCGATGCGCTGCGCAAATACGCGGAAAGCCGCGGCGCCGTGTTCTCCGGCGCCTCCGGCGAGGAGGCGCAGAAGCTGGTGATGCCGGCGATCCAGTCCTATGCATGGGTGCAGCAGGCGGCTGGCAAGGCCAAGGTCTCGCCCGACACGGTCGGCATTCCCAAGCCCTGAGTCACCGAAAAAGAGGATGCAGTCCGAGCCGGCCTTGCAGCAGGACAGCGCCGCCGAGCCGGCGGCGGTCGGCTCCAGTGCGCGTTCGGACATGATCGGCGGCGCCTGCTGGGTGCTGTTCGGCGCGCTGATCGTCGGCGGCGCGCTGCGCATGGACCGCTTCGAGAAGATGGGCGCCACGCTCTACACCATGCCCGGCTTCGTGCCGGCGATGGTGGGCGCCCTGTTGATGCTGCTGGGGGCGGTGCTGGCGCTGCGTGGCTGGTTGCGCCGCCCTGCGGCGCTCGCCGCGCCAGTGCAGCCGCTGCTCAACCGGCGCGTGCTGTGGACCGCGGCGCTGGCGCTGGTCTACGCGGGCCTCCTGATCGGACGCGTGCACTTCCTGGCCGCCACCGCACTCTTCGTGGCCAGCTTCGTCTGGCTCTTCACGCCCGAGGGCACGAGCCGACAGCGCCGCTGGCTGGTGGCCATCCTGGCCGGCGTGCTCACCGCGCTGGTGGTCGATCTCGTGTTCGAAGACGTCTTCCTCGTGCGTCTGCCCTGAATGTTCGCCGGACTCATCGCCTTCGGCCACTCGCTGGCGACCTTCGCCACGCCCACGGTCATCTTCTACGCCCTGCTCTCCTCGCTGGTCGGCGTGGTGATGGGGGCATTGCCGGGGCTGACGGCGACCATGTCGCTGGCCCTGGTCACCACACTCACCCTCAAGCTCCAGCCCAACGAGGCGCTGCTGATCCTGATCTGCACCTACGTCGGCGCGATCTATGGCGGCTCGCGCTCGGCCATCCTGCTCAACATCCCGGGCACGCCGGCCTCGGCCGCCTCCTGCCTGGACGGCTACGCGCTGGCGCGCCAGGGACTGGCCGGACGCGCCATGGGCATCGCCACCAGCGGCTCGGTGCTGGGCACGCTGATCGGCATGTTCTTCCTGGCCTTCTTCACGCCGGTGCTGGGCAACATGGCGCTGAAGTTCGGCGCCTACGAGTTCTTCTGGCTGGCCCTGTTCGGCGTGCTGATTGCCGGCACGCTGACGGGCGACGATCCGCTCAAGGGCTGGATCGCCGGCATCGCGGGCATCTTCGTGGCCACCATCGGGCAGGAGGCGCAGTACGCCTACGAGCGCTTTGCCTTCGGCGTGCGCGACCTGGCCGGCGGCATCCAGCTGGTGCCGGCGCTGGTCGGCGCCTTCGGCTTTGCCGAGCTGCTGACGGCGATGAAGGAGCGCCAGGCGCCGGTGAAGATCAGCGCCTTCGACACCGTGATCCCGCGCTTGCGCGACGTCACGCAGTACTGGCGCACCATCGTGCGCTCGGGCCTCATCGGCACCGGCGTGGGCATCGTCCCGGGCGTGGGCGAGGACGTGGCGGCCTGGTCTTCCTACGCCGCCGCCAAGCGCGCCAGCAAGGAGAAGGAAAAGTTCGGCAAGGGCTCGATCGAGGGCCTGATGGCCGCCGAGACCGGCGACAACGCCTGCGTGCCCGGCGCCATCATCCCCGTGCTGACCCTGGCCATTCCAGGCTCCGCGCCGGCCGCGGTGCTGATGGCTGCGATGATCATCCACGGCGTCAAGCCGGGGCCGATGATCATGGTCGAGAACCCGCAGTTCGTGTACGACGTGGTGGCGATGATGCTGTTCGCCACGATCGGCATCCTGATCTACGGCCTGGTGCTGACCAAGGCGCTGGTGCAGGTCCTGCGCGTGCCGCAGCACATCATCGTGCCGATCATCTTCGTCCTGTGCGCGGTGGGCAGCTTTGCGATTGCCGGGCGCCTGTTCGACGTCTACGTGATGCTGGCCTTCGGCCTGATCGGCTTCGTGCTGCGGCACTTCAATTACCCGGTGGCGCCACTGGTGCTGGGCCTGGTGCTCGGCGACCTGCTGGAAAAGAACCTGCGACGTGCACTCGTGCTGTCGGACGGCAGCCTGGCGCCCTTCTTCACCCGGCCCATCTCGGCCTGCGTGGCCGCCCTGATCTTCGCGACCATCGGCTGGAAGCTCTTCAGCCTGCACCGCGCGCGGCGGCGTCGCCTGGCCACTGCATGATGAAGCTCGCCCTGTGCAACGAGGTGCTGCGGCACCTGCCTTTCGAGGCCCAATGCCGGACCGCGGCGGCGCTGGGCTACAACGGGCTGGAACTGGCGCCCTTCACCCTGGCCGAGGACCCGCGCACCTTGGTCGCGGCCGATGCCGCCCACTGGCGCGCAACTGCGGCCACGCACGGCCTCGCGATCTCCAGCCTGCACTGGCTGCTGGTGAAGCCCGAAGGCCTGTCGCTCGCCACGCCGGACGCGGCGCTGCACGCGCGCACGGTGGATTTCCTGCGCCATCTGATCGACCTGGCCGCTGGCTGCAGCGCGCAGGTGCTGGTTCATGGTTCGCCTGCACAGCGCTCGCCGGTGCCCGGCCAGAGCGTCGAGGACGCCCTGGCGCGCACCGAGGCCGGCTGGGCCGCGTTGGCGCCCCACGCGCAAGCGGCCGGCGTGCGCTACTGCATCGAGCCGCTGTCGCGTGCCGAGACGCCGGTGCTCAACACACTGGCCGAAGCAGCCGCCGTCGTGGACCGCATCGGCTCGCCGGCCCTGCGCACCATGCTCGACCTGAGCGCCGTCTCGCAAACGGAATGCGAAGCACCGGCCGAACTGCTGAAACGCTACCTGGCCAGCGGCCACATCGCCCATGTGCAACTCAACGACCGCAACCGGCGCGGGCCCGGCCAGGGCGACACGCCGGTTGCGCCGGTGCTGCGCGTGCTGCGCGATCAGGGCTATGTCGGCTGGATCGCGGTCGAACCCTTCAACTACCAGCCCGACGCGCTGGCCTGCGCGGCCTATAGCGCCGGCCATGTGCGCGGGATCTGGGAGGCCCTGGCATGAGCGAAGGGTCCGGCATCCGCATCCGCCGCGTCGAGCTCTTCGAGCGGCCGGTGACCCTGCGCCTGCCCTTCCGCTTTGGCGCGGCCACTGTCACCGGCTGCCCGCAAGCCTTCGTGCGCGTCGAGGTCGAGCAGAGCGGGCGCGCCTTCACCGGCGCCAGCGCCGAGCTGATGGTGCCCAAGTGGTTCGACAAGTCCCCTGCGCTGACGCACGAGCAGAACTTCGAGCAACTGCGTGAAGCGCTGCGGATCGCGCGTGCGCACTACACCGCCTGCGGCGACACGCTGAGCCCCTGGCGCCTGTCGCAGCACTGCGGCGAGGCTGCCCTGGCCCAGGCCGTGGCGCTCGGCCTGCCGAGACTGGTCGCGCAATTCGGGCTGGCCCAGCTCGACAAGGCGGTGGCCGATGCCGCCCTGCGCGCCGCCGGGCGCGGTTGGGTGGAGGGCGTGCAGCAAGGCGTGCTGGGCGATCCCTTTCATGCCGTGCTGACGCTGCGCCGTGCCGACCGCGTGCTGCTGCGCCATACCGTGGGCCTGGCCGACCGCATCTTCGACACGGACGCCGGCCCCGATCCGCAGGACGGCCTGCCCGCCACTTTGGAAGCTGCCCTGCGCAC
Source organism: Variovorax sp. (assembly GCA_035476655.1). Lineage (GTDB taxonomy): Bacteria > Pseudomonadota > Gammaproteobacteria > Burkholderiales > Burkholderiaceae_C > Variovorax. The sequence goes on along the minus strand of DATILH010000143.1, from coordinate 26,711 downwards.
CTATGGTCTGACGCACTTCAAGCTCAAGCTCAGCGGCAAGGCCGAGGCCGACGATGAGCGCCTGGCCCGCATCGCCGAACTGCTGGATGCGCAGGGCGGCGACTACCGCGTGACGCTGGACGGCAACGAGACTTTTGCCGACGCGCAGGCGCTGGCCGCGTTCTGGCAGCGCCTGCGCGCTCAACCGGCGCTTGCCAATCTGCGCTCGCGCACCCTGCTGCTGGAGCAGCCCCTGCCGCGCGCCATCGCGCTGAAGACCTCGGTCGCCGAACTGGACATCGAGGTGCCGCTGATCCTGGACGAATCGGACGACCATCCGCAGGCGCTGGCCGAAGGCCTCGCCCTGGGCTGGCGCGGCATCTCGAGCAAGGCCTGCAAGGGCATCTACCGCTCACTGGCCAGCGCCACGCAACTCGCACGCGCGCCGCAGTCGGGCCTGCTGCTGTCCGGCGAGGACCTCACCTGTCAGGCCGGGCTCGCCGTCCAGCAGGACAGCCTGCTCGCCAGCAGCCTGGGCGTGACCCACATCGAGCGCAATGGCCACCACTACGTGGACGGCTTCGGCCGCGCGCCCGAACTGGAGAGCGCCAGCTTCCAGGCCATGCATCCCGGCCTGTACGGGCCGCTGGGGACGCCCGCGCGCCTGCAGGTGCATGGCGGCCGGCTCGACCTCTCGTCGCTGCACGGGCCCGGCTTCGGTAGCGATGCCATTCCCTGCTGGGCCAGCCTCCAGCCCATTCACTGAAGTTCAATTCACCGGATGGTGATTGAAAGTCCGGAAACAACCGGGAATACCCGCATCGTCCAGAGGTGCAACCACATTGACGCCGACCTCTGCGCCTTCGTAGAATATTTTCAATTCACCAATTAGTGAATTAACGAATCCGGCCACCGCCCCTGTGGCCCAGACCCCTGGAGACAACCTTGCGCCTCAATCGAATCGTCGCCCTGGCAGGCCTCGCGGCCACCCTGTCCTTCAATGCGATGGCCCAGAACGGCTATCCCAACAAGCCGATCCGCGTGATCGTTCCCTTTGCCGCCGGCAGCACCACCGACATCATTGCCCGCGCCATCGCCGACAAGATGGGCACCAGCATGGGCCAGACCCTCGTGATCGACAACCGCGGCGGCGCCAGCGGCACCATCGGCCAGCAGATGGTGGCCACCGCCGCGCCGGACGGCTACACCATCATGATTCACTCGTCCTCGCACACGGTGAGCCCGTCGACCTTCGCCAAGCTGCCCTTCGACACGGTGGGCGACTTCACAGGCGTGACGCCAATCTCCTCGCTGCCCAACGCGCTGGTGATCTCGCCCTCGAAGAACATCAAGACCCTGAAGGACCTGGTGGCCGCTGCCAAGGCCAAGCCGGGCAGCATCAACTACGCCTCGGCCGGCCAGGGCAGCGCCACGCACCTCAATGCCGAGAAGTTCAAGCTCGCGGCCAGGATCGACGCCACCAACATCCCCTTCAAGGGCTCGGCCGAAGCCGTGACCGAAGTGCTGTCCGGCCGCGTCGACTACTACTTCTCGCCTATCGCCCCGGTGATCGGCCAGATCAAGGACGGCCACCTGCTGGCCCTGGCCGTCGGCTCGCCCAAGCGCTCGGCCGCCCTGCCCGATGTGCCGACCACCGCCGAAGCCGGCGTGCCAGGCTCGGAATTCAACTTCTGGATCGGCATGATGGCCCCGGCCAAGACGCCGCGCGACATCGTCACCCGCCTGCACGACGAGGTGCAGAAGGCGCTGGCCTCGCCCGAGGTCAAGGAGCGCTTCGCCAAGCTCGGCGCCGATGCCTGGACGCTCTCGCCCGAGCAGTTCGACGCCTACATCAAGGACGAGATCAAGAGCAACGCCGTGCTGGTGAAGGCCGCCGGCCTGCAGCCGGCCCAGTAAGCCGCACGACCGCGTTCGCACTCTCACGCAGGACCACACATCATGGCAACCCAACGACTCGGCCTCATCATGCACGGCGTCACCGGACGCATGGGCATGAACCAGCACCTGATCCGCTCGATCTGCGCCATCCGCGCGCAGGGCGGCGTGACGCTTTCCAACGGCGACAAGGTGATGCCCGACCCGATCCTCATCGGCCGCAACGCCGAGAAGATGGATGCGCTGGCCAAGGCTCACAACATCCCGCGCTGGGGCACCGACCTCGACGCCGCGCTGGCCAACAAGGAAGACACCATCTTCTTCGACGCCGGCACCACGCAGATGCGCCCCACCCTCTTGGCCAAGGCCATCCGCGCGGGCAAGCATGTGTACTGCGAGAAGCCGATCGCCACCAACCTCAACGAGGCGGTGGAGATCGCGCGCCTGGCCGAGGGCTCGGGCCTGAAGCACGGCGCGGTGCAGGACAAGCTCTTCCTGCCGGGTCTGCGCAAGCTCGACATGCTGCGCCGCGCCGGCTTCTTCGGCCGCATGCTCAGCGTGCGCCTGGAGTTCGGCTACTGGGTGTTCGAGGGCGACCTGCAGCCCATCCAGCGCCCCAGCTGGAACTACCGCAAGGAAGACGGCGGCGGGATGATCCTGGACATGATGTGCCACTGGCGCTATGTGCTGGACAACCTGTTCGGCGAAGTGAAGTCGGTGTCGTGCATCGGCGCCACCCACATCCCCAAGCGCTGGGACGAAGCCGGCAAGCCCTACGAAGCCACCGCCGACGACGCCGCCTACGCCACCTGCGAACTGACCGGCCACAACGGCGAGCCGGTGATCGCGCAGATCAACATGAGCTGGGTCACGCGCGTGCGCCGCGACGACCTGGTCACCTTCCATGTCGACGGCACCGACGGCTCCGCCGTCGCCGGCCTGTCGAGCTGCCGCGCCCAGTCGCGCGTGGCCACGCCGCGCCCGGTGTGGAACCCGGACGAGAAGCAGACCATGAACTTCTTCGACCAGTGGCAGGAGATCCCGGACTCGCAGAGCTACGACAACGGCTTCAAGATCCAGTGGGAGCACTTCATCCGCCACGTGGTGGAAGACGCGCCCTACAAGTGGACGCTGCCGGAAGGCGCCAAGGGCGTGCAGCTGGTCGAGAAGGCGCTGGAGAGCTGGCAGGAACGCCGCTGGGTCGACGTCCAGCCGCTGAAGGTCTGACCGCCATGGCGCTTCGCATCACCCTCCCCACCGCGAGCGGCGCGCTCGTGCCCTACACGCTGCAAGGCACGGTGCTGCAGCGCCCGCCGGCGGGCCTGAAGTTCAACCGCATCGCCTACTCGGCGGCGCACGTGGTGGCCGACCCGCTGGCCGCCGTCGACCCCTGGCTTACCGCCGCGGTCGACTGGGACACCACCATCGGCTACCGGCGCCATCTGTGGTCGCTGGGCCTGGGCGTGGCCGAGGCGATGGACACGGCGCAGCGCGGCATGGGCCTGGACTGGCCCACCTCGCTGGAGCTGATCAGACGTTCGATCGATGCGTCGAAGGACGTGCCGGGCGCCTTCCTGGCCTCGGGCTGCGGCACCGACCACTTGGACATCGACGCGGTGAAGAGCGTCGACGACGTGATCCGCGGCTACGAGGAGCAGATGGCGGCCATCGAGGCGCTGGGCGGCAAGCTGATCGTGATGGCCAGCCGCGCCCTGGCGCGCGTGGCCAGGAGCCCGGCCGACTACGAGCGCGTGTACGACCGCGTGCTGCGCCAGGCCAGGCAGCCGGTCGTGCTGCACTGGCTCGGCGACATGTTCGACCCGGCGCTGGCCGGCTACTGGGGCACGAAGAACGTCGACGCCGCGATGGACACCGCCCTGGGCATCATCGCGGCCAACGCGAGCAAGGTGGACGGCATCAAGATCTCCCTGCTCGACAAGGACAAGGAAATCGCCATGCGCCGCCGCCTGCCCCCGGGCGTGCGCATGTACACCGGCGACGACTTCAACTATGCCGAGCTGATTGCCGGCGACGGCCAGGGCACCGAGCCCACGCATGGCAAGAGCGACGCGCTGCTGGGCATCTTCGATGCCATCGCCCCGGCCGCCAGCGCTGCGCTGGGCGAACTGGCGCAAGGCAACGAGGAGAAGTTCCACGCCATCCTGGGCCCCACGGTGCCGCTGTCGCGCCACATCTTTGCGGCGCCCACGCGCTTCTACAAGACCGGCGTGGTCTTCATGGCCTGGCTCAACGGCCACCAGAAGCACTTCACCATGGTCGGCGGCCAGCAGAGCACCCGCTCGCTGCAGCACTTGGCAGAGCTGTTCCGCCTGGCCGATGCGGCCCATGTGCTGGAGCAGCCGGAACTGGCGGTGCGCCGCATGAAGACACTGCTGGCCCTGCACGGCGTGGAATGAGCATGCGCGACTTTTCGCAGAATCACGACTGGCTCTCGATCAATACCGCCACGGTGCGCAAGCAGCTTGGCCAAGAGGTGCTGCTGGACCGCATCATCGACCAGTGCGCCGAACGCGGCATCCGCGCCATCAGCCCCTGGCGCGACCAGGTGGCGGCGGTGGGTCTGGACAAGATCGGCAGGCAGTTGCGCGCGCACGGCATCGGCCTCTCGGGCTATTGCCGCGGCGGCTTCTATCCGGCGGCGGATGCGGCCGGCCTGAAGGCGGCGCTCGAAGACAACCGCCGCGCCATCGACGAGGCCAAGACGCTGGATGCACCCTGCCTGGTGCTGGTGGTCGGCGCCCTGCCCGGCGCGCTGTCGTGCCAGGCCGCCTACAAGGACATCGGCCGCGCCCGCAGCGAGGTGCATGACGGCATCGCCGCCTCCCTGGAGTACGCGCGCCAAGTCGGCATGCCGCTGGCCATCGAGCCGCTGCACCCCATGCAGGCGGCTGAGCGCGCCTGCATCAACACGCTGGAACACGCGCTGGACCTGTGCGACGAACTCGATCCGCAGCGCAGCGGCGCGCTGGGCGTGGCGCTGGACATCTATCACGTCTGGTGGGACCCGAAGCTCGAGCAGCAGATCGAACGCGCCGGCAAGGAGCGCCTGCTGGCCTACCACGTCTGCGACTGGCTCACGCCCACGCGCGACATACTCAATGACCGCGGCATGATGGGCGACGGCATCGTCGAGCTGAAGAAGATTCGCGGCTGGGTGGAGGCGGCTGGCTACCAGGGCTTCAGCGAGGTCGAGATCTTTTCCTCGCTGGACTGGTGGCAACGCAGCGGCGACGAGACCCTGGACATCTGCATCGAGCGCCACCGCAGTGCGGTCTGACCGGCTGTGCTGCAATGCGCAGCATGGCCGACCCGACCCTCGAGAACCTGCGGCGCTACGCCATCGCGCGCACCCTCTTTCGGCCCACCACGCTGACGCGGGCCATCGCGCGCCTGGGCTTCGTGCAGGCCGACCCGATCCGCGCGCCGGCACGCGCGCAGGACCTCACCCTGCGCCACCGCGTGCAGGACTACCGGGCCGGTGACCTGGAACGCCGCTACAGCCGCCTCGCAGTCGAGGAGGACTGCCTGGTCAACTACGGCTTCCTGCCGCGCGAGCACCTGGCGCTGATGCACCCGCGCGAGCCGCGACGCCCCTGGGATGCCGCGACGCAGCGCCAGGCCGACGAGGTGCTGGCCTTCGTGCGCGAGCGCGGCAGCGTCCACCCGCGGGAAGTCGACCAGCACTTCGCGCACGGCCGCGTCCTCAACTACTGGGGCGGCGCCAGCAACGCCAGCACCCGGCTGCTGGACGGCCTGCACTACCGCGGCCTGCTGCGCGTGAAGCGGCGCGAGGGAGGCACCCGCGTGTACGAGGCCGCGGCGCATCCGCAGGGAGACGACAGCCCGGCCGGACGCGCCCGCCGCGCAGCCGCCCTGGTCGCCCTGGTGGTGCGCAAGTACGCGCCGCTGCCGGCCGCCAGCCTGGTCTACCTGGTGCGCCTGCTGGGCTACGGCGCGCCTCACCTGGCGCTGGAGACGCAGGCCGCGCTCGCCCTGGCGCGAGAGGAGCTGGCGAGTTGCCGCCTCGACGGCACGACCTGGTATTGGCCTGCGGACGAGAACCCGCGCTCGCGCCGCCATGCAGCGGACGACGCGCTGCGCCTTCTTGCGCCCTTCGACCCGCTGGTATGGGACCGGCGCCGCTTCGAACTGCTCTGGGGCTGGGGCTACAAGTTCGAGGCTTACGTTCCGGCGGACCAACGGCGCCTGGGCTACTACGCGCTGCCCATGCTGTGGCAGGAGCGGGCGCATGGCTGGGCCAACGTGTCGGCCCGCGACGGCTCGATCACGCCGACCTTCGGCTATGCGGGGACACCGCCGCGCGGCGCCGCCTTTCGCGCCGCGCTCGACGACGAACTGCAACGCATGACGGTCTTTCTGGCCGCACGCTGATTCGGGGCGGCGCCTCTTCAACCCTGCTCGTAGCGCAGCAGCTTGCCGTTGTCGGTGAGCAGGTAGAGCCAGCCGTCCGGCCCCTGGCGCACATCGCGGATGCGCTCGCCGCGCTCGGCCAGCAGGCGCTCGCGCCCGGTCACGGCGTTGCCGTTGAGCGTGAGGCGCCACAAGGCGGTGCCGGCCAGCGCGCCGACGAAGAGGTTGCCTTTCCATTGCGGAATGACATCGGCCGAGTAGAAGGCTATTCCACTCGGGGCAATCGACGACTTGGCACCGCCCGTCCATGGCGTGCCGTCGATGGTTTCCCAATAGCTCACCGGCTGCTCCATGCCAGCTTTCGCCGTGCCTTCGCCGACCTGGGTGGTGGTGCCGTACTCCTGGCCGTAGCTGATGACCGGCCAGCCGTAGTTGAGGCCGGGCACCACACGATTGATCTCGTCCCCGCCCTGCGGGCCATGCTCGCTGATCCACAGCTCGCCGCTGGCCGGATGCAACGCAGCGCCCTGTGGGTTGCGATGGCCGATGCTCCACAGGCCCAGGTGCGCATTGGCGCCGAAGCCAGGATTGCCCGGCGCCGCCGCGCCCTCGGTGGTGATGCGCACGACCTTGCCGTTGCCTCGGGTCACGTCCTGCGCAAAGCCACGCTGAGAGTCGAGCAGCCGATCACCCAGCGTGACGAAGAGATGACCCGCACGGTCGAACATCAGACGAGAGCCGAAGTGGGCACTGCTGGCCACCTTGGGCAACTGCCGGAAGATCACCGTCACGTTCTCGAGCGCGCGCGTCGTCACGTTCAGCTCTGCGCGCGCCACCGCCGTGCTGTTGGAACTGCTCGTTCCCTCCGAGAACGCGAGGTAGATGCGTCGATTGCTGGCGAACTGCGGATCGACCGCCACGTCCAGCAGGCCGCCCTGTCCCTCGAAGAGCACCTGCGGCACGCCGCTGACCAGGTCGTTGGCGGCGGCGGGCGAAGCATCGGCATTGCGCAGGCGCAATTGCCCGCCGCGTTGCGTGATCAGTATGCGGCTGTCGGGCAGGAAGGCCAGGCTCCACGGGCCGTTGAGGCCGGTGACAAGCTCGACCAATTTCAGGTTCACGGTGCCGGGCGGCGGGCGCTCGACGCGACCGTCCTGCGCGGCATCGCCGACGGTGGTGGTGCCCGCGATGGAGTTCGGCGCGCCGGAGGCCGCCGGGGTTGGGCCACCACCGCCGCCGCCACCACAAGCCGTGATGCCGGCGGCCAGCGCCAGCACGAGAAGCAAGGAGCCAGTGTTTGCCATGGGGCACCTCCGGGCACGCAAGGTCCCGAGTGTGCCGCCAACCGCCAACCTGCGATAGCGGCGCAGTCCTACTTGAGCGCCTTGTAGCGCATCCGGTGCGGACGCGCGCCCTCTTCACCCAAGCGCTTCTTCTTGTCGGCCTCGTACTCCTGGTAGTTGCCGTCGAAGAAGGTCCAGGTGCTGTCGCCCTCGGCCGCCAGGATGTGGGTGGCGATGCGGTCCAGGAACCAGCGGTCGTGGCTGATCACCATCACGCTGCCGGCGAACTCGAGCAGGGCGTCTTCCAGCGCACGCAGGGTTTCGACGTCCAGGTCGTTCGAGGGCTCGTCCAGCATCAGCACGTTGCCGCCGGCGATCAGCGTCTTGGCCAGGTGCAGGCGGCCGCGTTCCCCGCCCGACAGGGTTCCGACCTTCTTCTGCTGGTCGCTGCCGTTGAAGTTGAAGCGGCCCGCATAGGCGCGGCTGGCCATCTGGAACTTGCCGACGTTGATGATGTCCAGGCCGTTCGAGATGTCTTCCCACACTGTCTTCTGGTTGGCCAGTTCGTCGCGGTGCTGGTCGACGAAAGCCATCTTCACCGTCTGGCCGATCACGACCTCGCCACTGTCCGGCTGTTCCTTGCCGGCGATCAGCTTGAACAGCGTCGACTTGCCGGCGCCGTTCGGGCCGATGATGCCGACGATGGCGCCGGCCGGGACGTTGAAGCTGAGGTTGTCCATCAGCATCTTGTCGCCAAAGCTCTTGCTGACGTTCTTGAATTCGAATACCTGGCTGCCCAGGCGCTCGGCCACCGGGATGAAGATTTCCTGCGTTTCGTTGCGGCGCTGGTACTCGATGTCGGACAGCTCCTCGAAGCGCGCGAGGCGCGACTTGCTCTTGGCCTGGCGCGCCTTGGGGTTCTGCCGCACCCACTCCAGTTCCTTCTTCATGGCCTTGGCATGGGCTTCCTCGCCCTTCTGCTCGGCCTCCAGGCGGGCTTCCTTCCCTTCCAGCCAGGTGCTGTAGTTGCCCTTCCATGGAATGCCGCGGCCGCGGTCCAGCTCCAGGATCCATTCGGCCGCGTTGTCCAGGAAGTAGCGGTCGTGGGTGATGGCCACCACCGTGCCCGGGAAGCGCTGCAGGAACACTTCCAGCCACTCGACCGACTCGGCGTCCAGGTGGTTGGTGGGCTCGTCCAGCAGCAGCATGTCGGGCTTGGACAAGAGCAGCTTGCACAGCGCGACGCGGCGCTTCTCGCCGCCCGACAGCAGGCCGACCTTGGCCTCCCACGGCGGCAGGCGCAGCGCGTCGGCGGCGATCTCGAGTTGGTGCTCGGAATCGGTGCCGGCGGTGGCGATGATGGCTTCCAGTTCGTGCTGCTCGGCAGCCAGCGCATCGAAGTCGGCGTCCTCGGCGGCGTAGAGCTCATACACCTCTTCCAGGCGCTTCTTGGCGGCGTTCACCGCGCCCATCGCCTCTTCCACCGATTCGCGCACGGTGTGCTCGGGGTTGAGCTTGGGCTCCTGCTCCAGGTAGCCGATGGTCAGGCCCGGCATCGGCATGGCCTCGCCTTCGATCTCCTTGTCGATGCCGGCCATGATCTTCAGGAGCGAAGACTTGCCGGAACCGTTCAGGCCCAGCACGCCGATCTTGGCGCCGGGGAAGAACGAGAGGGAGATGTCCTTCAAGATCTGCCGCTTGGGCGGCACGGTCTTGGAGACCTTGTTCATGGTGTAGACGTACTGGGCCATGGCTATCTTTACTCGGGTGTGATCAGTTTAAGTTTGGGAAAGTAGGTCTTGTATCGCGCACGATCGCGCGACACGAGGGTGCAGCCCATCAGCTGCGCATGCGCGCCGATGTAGAAATCCGGCAGCAATGAGGCGCGCATGCCGCCGGCCTTGCGGTATTTGTGAAATGCCGCGGCGGCGCCCCGCGCCGCCGCATAGGGCAGATCCAGCCGTTCGTACAGCCGCGCCGGCATGGCCGCGTCCGCGTCACGGTCCGACTTGAAGTAGACCGAGACTTCGGCGTAGATCAAGGGATTGATCGCGAGTTTGCCACGGCGCAGGCAATCGCGGATGACGCCAGCCGACCAGTCCATCCACCTCGGGTCTTCGTGTATGACGTCGATCAGCACGTTGCTGTCGATCAAGAAGGTTTCAACCGCTTCAGCGCTCGCCACGCGTCATCTCCAGCCATTCGTCGGCCGATAAGTCGACCTGCGAGGTCGCACTGCCGCGCAGCAACGCAATCGCCTCGTCGCCCGGCGTGGTTGTGCGCTTGACTGGCTTCACCACAATTTGCTTGTTTCGATATTCGAATTCGACCTCGTCGTAGGGCTTGAGTCCTGCGAGTTCTCGGATGCTCTGGGGAATGGTCACCTGACCCTTGGAAGTGAGGCGCATGCTGCGCTCCTAGTAATACCGGCAAGGTAAGAGTTTACCGCATCACCTCAGCCAACGTGGTTGCCACCATGGCGCTGCTATTCTTCGCCACCAATGAGCACACCCCCCGTCCAGGAAGCCTTCGAACAGGCCAGGAAGCTCTTCCTCGAGGGCCTGCAGGCCTACGCCGCCGGCCGCTTCGAGGCCGCCGCGCAGTGCTACCAGGCGTCTCTGGCCCTGCTTCCCGGGCGCGTCTCGACCCTGATCAACCTCGCCGCCGCCCAACTGAAGCTGGGCCAGGCGCAGCATGCCCTGGGCAGCGCCGAACAGGTGCTGGCGGCAGAACCCGGCAACGCGGAGGCCTGGTTTCACAAGGCCTGCGCTCTCACGCTGTTGAATCGTCATCCGCAGGCGCTGGCCAGCTACGAGCAGGTGCTGAAGCTCGACGTGCTGCCCGCCGGCGAACCCTGGCTGCGCCACGGCCAGGCCCTGCAGGCGCTCGACCAGCCGGAGCGCGCCCTCGCCTCCTACGAGCGCGCGCTGGCTGCGGACCCGACGCTGGCGCAGGCCTGGAGCAATCGCGGCGGCATCCTGCGGGAAATGCACCGAAACGAAGAAGCGGCGCAGGCCTTCCGCCAGGCCCTGGCGCACGGCGCCGATCCCGAACTGCACCAGTACTACCTGGCTTCCGTGACGGCGCAGGCGGTTCCGCAGACGGCGCCGGCCCACTACGTCGAATCGCTGTTCGACGAGTACGCCGACGAGTTCGATGCGCACCTGGTGGGGGTGCTTGGCTACAGCGCGCACCGCACGCTGGTGCGGCATCTGGAAGCGCTCGGGCGTGGGCCTTTCCGGTCTGCCCTGGACCTGGGTTGCGGCACAGGCCTTTGCGCGCCCCTGCTCAAGCCGATGACGCAAAGGCTCGCGGGGGTCGACCTGTCGGGCCAGATGCTGGACAAGGCGCGCTCGCTCGGCCTGTACGACCGGCTGGATCAGGCCGACATCGTGGATTGCCTTCAGCGCACCGAAGATCGCTACGACCTGCTCACCGCTGCCGACGTCTTCATCTACGTGGGCGAGCTGGAACCCGTCTTCGCGGCACTGGCACCTGCCATGGAAACGAAGGGAATCTTCTGCTTCTCGGCCGAATGGGCCGGTGACGAAGCGCTTGACTTCAAGCTGCTGCCCAGCCTGCGATATGCGCATTCGGAGCGCTACCTGCGCGCGCTGGCCACGCGGCATGGCTTCGAATTGCTGCAGCTGATTCGCGCCCCGATCCGCGAAGACCAGCGCGAGAAAATTCCGGGCATATTCGTGTACCTGGAACGCTCGCCCGGGGGCACGCTGAGCGGCGATACCCGACTCGTGCGACAATAGAGCCTCGTTGACGGGTCCAGTTGTCCGCAACGCCGGCTCTCTGCCGGGGACGAAGAAAGCCAAACCTGCTTTCCGGCTCCCATTCCTGACCTCTTATCCGCCCTTACTGGCTTGGCGTCATCAAGACGACCGAGCGGGCTGATATCACTGCGCCGTGTAGGGCGCATATTGAACTCAATGAACTTTGACGATCTGAAGTTGGCCCCGGCCATCCTGAAAGCCGTGCATGAGCATGGCTATGACACGCCCACGCCGATCCAGGCCCAGGCGATCCCCGTGGTCCTGGAAGGCCACGACCTGCTGGGCGGCGCCCAGACCGGCACCGGCAAGACCGCTGCCTTCACCCTCCCCATGCTGCACAAGCTCACCATGAGCCGCAGCGCGAACAACAAGTTCGGCGGCACCGGCATCCGTGCCCTGGTGCTCACCCCCACGCGCGAACTCGCGGCCCAGGTCGAAGAGTCCGTTCGCACCTACGGCAAGTACCTGCAACTGTCGTCGACCGTGATCTTCGGCGGCGTCGGCATTAACCCGCAGATCAGCAAGCTCAAGAGCGGCGTCGACATCCTGGTGGCCACCCCCGGCCGCCTGCTCGACCTGCAGCAGCAAGGCATGCTGGACCTGTCCACCGTGCAGATCCTGGTGCTGGACGAAGCCGACCGCATGCTCGACATGGGCTTCATCCATGACGTGAAGAAGGTGCTGGCCCTGGTGCCCAAGGAAAAGCAGAGCCTGCTGTTCTCGGCCACCTTCAGCGACGAGATCCGCGAACTGGCCAACGGCCTGCTGCGCGATCCGCAAAGCGTGCAGGTCACGCCGCGCAACACCACCGTGCAGCGCATCACGCAGGTGATGCACCCGGTGGGCCGTGGCAAGAAGAAGGCCCTGCTCGCCCACATCATCAACGAGAACAACTGGAGCCAGGTGCTGGTGTTCACCCGCACCAAGTTCGGCGCCAACAACGTGGCCGAGTTCCTGACCAAGAACGGCATCGAGGCGATGGCGCTGCACGGCAACAAGAGCCAGAGCGCGCGCACCCAGGCGCTGGCCGGCTTCAAGAGCGGCGACATCCGCGCCCTGGTGGCCACCGACATCGCAGCGCGCGGCATCGACATCGACGAGCTGCCGCACGTCGTGAACTATGAGATCCCCAACGTCAGCGAAGACTACGTGCACCGCATCGGCCGCACCGGCCGCGCCGGCAACAGCGGCGAAGCCGTGAGCCTGGTCTGCCTGGATGAAGAAGGCTTCATGCAGGAGATCGAGCGCTTCACCAAGCAGCAGATCCCGGTGAAGACCATCGACGGCTTCGGTCCGGAAGAAGGCGAACGCGCCGAGCCCATCGCCATGGGCCGCCAAACCATCTGGGGCGGCGCCGGTCGTCCGCCCAGCCGCGAAGTCATGCAGGCCGCGGCCAAGGCGGCGCGCCAGGAAATGATGCAGCGCATCCGTGAAAACAAGGGCGGCCAGGCTGGCGGCGAGCGCGGCGGCAATGGCGGTGGTCAGCGCCGCGGCGCTTCCGGCAACGGCGAAGCGCGTCCTGCCAATGGCGGTGGCAATGGTGGCAACGGCAACGGCGCCAGCCGCCGCCGTCGCGGTGGTGGTGGCCAGGGCCCGGCCCGCGCACCGCAACCGCACGGTACGCACCACGGCCAGCAGGCCAGCCATCTGCCGCACGAGGAGCGCCAGCCGCGCCACTACGGCAACAGCCACAGCCCGACCCAGGCCGACGCGGTGGCGCACCGCCGCGCCGAACTCGGCAACGGCGGCGCGGCTGCCGGCCAACCCGATCCGCTGCGCACCAGCGTCGACAGCATGGGCGGCCGTGGCCGCCGTGGTGGTGGCGGTGGTGGTGGCGGCGGCTACAGCAGTGGCAATCGCGGCGGCCGCTCGGGCGGCGGTGGTGGCTACAGCGGTGGCGGTGGCGGCGGTGGCCGCTTCGGCCGCTGATCAGGGCCAGACGGTTCGACAAGGGCGCTTCGGCGCCCTTTTTTCATGGTGCCGGGAAGCAGCATGGGGCCCCGGAAAAGCACCTACTCCCACTTGTAAAGCCGTTGACATACGGCTGGGTTCGACGTTCCTAGACTTGGCCGCATCGATACCCGCAGCCCGGCTCAACATCCGGCGGCGAGCTGTCTCAACCCCTGGATGTCACGGATCACCCAATGAGCCTTGGCCTTGTCGACGAAAGCACGTGCCTGCAACTGGAGCAGCACGTTCGACGTCATGACCCGGCTCAGCCCGGCAATGTTGGCCATTTCCTGGTGCGTGAAGGAAATGCGAATGATGACCTCGCCGCCCGGCAGCAGTTCGCCGTAGGTATCCGCCAGTTGCACCAGGTGATGGGCCACCCGCTGCGCGGCCGAAGCCTGGCTCAGCAGCAGGTTCTGCACCGCGATCACCCGCAGCTTCATGCCGATCAGCCACAGCACCTGGCGCATGCAGGCGGGGTCGCTCTCCATGTGGGCCAGCAGGCGCCTTCTGTCGACCTGGCGCGCCACGACATCCGACGAAGCCACCGCGCTCAACGAGTGACGGCCATCGAGGAAGGCGCTGCATTCGCCCACCATGCCGTTGGTGCCGACGATGGCCATGTGCTTCTCGTGGCCCGAGGCCGACAGCAGCACCAGGCGCACGCGGCCCTGCTCGATCACATGCACCCGGGTCACCGCATCGCCTTGCGAGAAGAGCGTCTGCCCCTTGTCAAAGCGCACCGTCGGCGCTTCTTGCGCGACCAGGCGCTCCCAGCCGAAATGCGGCAGCTCGATCCATGCGGAAGGCGTTGCTGTCGCGCCGGCACTGCTCACTTCCATCGTCTCGTCGCCCTTTTGCACTCGCTCGATTCATGAAACATCCATTCTCTTCCTACCGCAAGCTTTTCCCGATCCTTGAGCACAAGGTCCAGCTGTCCAGCTGCTCGCAAAGCGCGCTCAGCCTGCCGGTGCGCCGCGCGATCGACGACTACCTGGAGGTCTGGCAGACGCGCGGGGCCGACTGGACCTACTGGATGGAGCAGGTCGACCTGGCGCGCGCCGAGTTCGCTCGCATGATCCATGCGGACACCGCGGATATCGCGGTGCTCGGCAGCGTCTCCGATGCAGCCTCGTCCATCGCCTCGACGCTGCACTTCGACACGGGCCGGCGCGACATCGTCACCACCACGCTGGACTTTCCTTCGGTCTGCCACGTCTGGCTGGCGCAGGCTCCGCGCGGTGCGCGGGTCCGCTTCGTGCCAGGCGAGGCCGGCAGCACCACCGCCACCGAACGCATTGCAAACGCCATCGACGCGCGCACGGCGCTGGTGTCGGTGTCGCAAGCCTGCTACTACGACGGACAGTTGGTGGACATCGCAGCCACCGGCCGCGCCGCGCGCGAATCGGGCGCCCTCCAGTTCGTCGACGCCTACCAGTCGGCGGGTGCCATCGATATCGACGTGCGCGCCCAGGATGTCGACGTGCTCGCGGCCGGCGCGCAGAAGTACCTGCTGGGCATTCCGGGCATCGCCTTCCTGTATGTGCGCCCCGAGCTCGCACAGCGGCTCACACCCACCGTGACCGGCTGGTTCGGCCGCGTGAATCCCTTTGCCTTCGACCCGCAGGGCCTGGACTTCGCGCCCGGCGCGGCGCGCTTCAACACCGGCACGCCGCCCATGATGTGCGCCAGCGTGGCGCGCGCCAGCATGCAACTGCTCAACGAGATCGGCATTGCCCCCATCGAGGCCTATCTGGCCCAGCTTTCCGATGTGGCGCTGGAGGAAGCGCGGCGCCTGGGCCTTGCCGTCGCAAGCCCGGCGAACCCCCGGGCCAAGGGCGCGAACACAGCGATTCGCGTCCCGAATGCGGCGCAGGTCGAGGCGCAGATGCTGGAAGGCGGCTACGTGGTCTCGGCGCGCAACGACGTCATCCGCATCGCGCCGCATTTCTACAACACGGCCGAGGACGTGACCGGCGCACTGCGCGCACTGGCACAACTGGTGCTCTGAAGCCCGAAGCGACCATGGACCATCTTTCGCCCCAATCGCATTGCGTGTCGGTCCTGTGCAGCGTGCCGGCGCAGCAGGCGCTGGACTTCCTGGCCGACGGACTCGAACTGGGACGCTGGGCGCTGGGCTGCTGGGACACCGTGCCGGTCGGCGCAGGCGTGGTGCGCGGCCGCTCCCTGTTCGATGGCCAGGAGAGCTACGTGCGCCCGGTGGCAGACCGCGAGCACCTGTCGGTCACCTACTACGTGGGCGGCTCGCCCGATGCGCTCAGAGCGCGCATCCAGGCCGTCGTCGAGCCCGTCGAGGGCAGCGGCTCTTCGCCGCCGGCCTGCCGCATCGTCCTGCGCGCACAACGCGGGCCGGACATGGACGAGGCGCGCTGGCTGCGCCTGGTGCGCTGCCACGAGGTCGAGGTGCTGCTGATCCAGTCCCGCCTGGCGCTGCAGGCCACCCAAACCTTTTCTGAACCACCACCGGAGAAATGAGCTCATGAACCGACGACACTTCGGCCACGCATTTGCGGCCACCCTGTTCGCCCCGCTGCTCCAGACCAGCTGGGCCGCCGGTGCGAAGGCCTACAGCGGACCCATCCGCGTGCTGGTGGGCTTCCCGCCGGGCGGCGCCACCGACGTGGTGGCGCGCGCCATCGTCGACAAGCTGGGCAAGGCCATGAACGGCCAGGTCTTCATCGTGGACAACAAGCCGGGCGCCGGCGGGCAGATCGCAGCGCAACTGCTCAAGGCCGCACCGGCCGACGGCTCCACCATCATGCTGTCGATCGACCACACCCAGATCATCATTCCGCTGACCATCGCGGCGGCCGGCTACAACCCGGTGACCGACTTCACCGCGCTGTCGGGCGTCGCCACCTACTACAACGCGCTGGCGGTAAGCAGCAGCACCGGCATCAAGAGCATGGCCGAACTCGGCGCCTGGGTGAAGGCGCGCCCGACCGAAGCCAACTACGGCGTTCCCGCCGCCGGCAGCGTCCCGCAGTTCATCGGGCACATCGTGGGCAAGGCGTTCGGTGTCACGATGAACTCGGTGCCCTACAAGGGTGGCGCGCCCATGGTGCAGGACCTGCTGGCCGGCCAGGTGCCGATCGGCATTGCCTCGATGACCGAGCTGATCGAATACCACCGCGCCGGCAAGGTGCGCATCCTGGCGACCTCCGGGCAGCAGCGCAACCAGACTGCGCCGGAGATTCCGACCTTCAAGGAGCTCGGCTTCGCCGGGATCGACAAGAATCCGTGGCTTGCGTTCTTCGGCCCCAGGGGCATGCCGGGCGACTTCGTGGATCAGTTCGATGCCGCAGTGAAGACCGTGCTGGCGCAGCCTGATCTGCAGGAACGCCTGGCCAAGATGGGCAATGAAGTGACCGCCGCCCCCAGCCGCGAGGTGCAGCAATGGGTGGCGGATGCCAGTTCCCACTGGGGCCAGGTGATCCGCGACGCCGGGTTCAAGCCGCAATAGGGGGCCGCATGGGACGCCAATTCATCCAGAGCGGATCGCGCTGGGAAGACATCGCCGGCTACTCGCGCGCCGTGGTCGACGGCGAATGGGTCTTCGTGTCCGGCACGGTCGGCCAGGACTTCTCCACCGGCACTGTCCCGGCAGGCGCGGGGCCGCAATGCGAGCAAGCGATCGACACCATCGAGGCCGCGCTGGCGAAGGCAGGCGCGAGCCTGGCGGACGTGGTCCGCGTCTGCGTCTACGTACCCGATCGCGGCGACGTGATGACCGTGAGCGAGGTGCTACGCCGCCGCATGGGCGGCAACCGCCCCTGCAACACCACCCTGTGCTGTCCCCTGGCCGTGGAAGAGGCCAAGGTGGAACTCGAAATGACCGCGCTGCGCCGCAGCTGACCTTGTTCCTGATTGGAGAGACCCCTTATGAGCATCCTGTTCCAGCTTGCCGGCGCCATGCGCAGCGGCTCGGTCCGCACCGTTGACCTGACACACACGCTGAGCGAGGACTTTCCCGCGCTGCAGTTGCCGCCGCAATTCGGCCAGGTCTCGGCCTTCAGGATGGAACGCATCTCCCGCTACGACGAAGCGGGGCCCGGCTGGTATTGGAACAACTTCACCTGTGGCGAGCACACGGGCACCCACTTCGATGCACCGGTGCACTGGGTCACCGGCAAGGACCACGGCGACAACAGCGTGGACACCATCGCTCCCGGCAATTTCATCGCGCCGGCGGTGGTGCTCGATGCCAGCGCGGAGGTTGCAGAGGATCCCGATTGGCTGCTGACAGTCGACTTTTTGCGTGCGTGGGAGGCGCAGCACGGCCGTATTCCAAACGGCGCCTGGGTGCTGCTGCGAACCGACTGGTCCAGGCGGCTCGATGACCCGGCCTCCTTCGTCAACATGCACGAGGACGGGGCCCATACGCCCGGACCGACACAGGAAGCCGTGGAGTGGCTGATTCGCGAACGGGATGTGCACGGCTTCGGTGTCGAGACCATCAACACCGATGCCGGCCAGTCCTATCGTTGGCCGCTGGCCTACCCCTGCCACACCTTGATGCACGGTGCCAACAAGTACGGGCTGCAATGCCTGAAGAACCTGGACCAATTGCCGCCCACCGGAGCGCTCATCGTCTCCGCGCCGCTGAAGATCCGCGAAGGCTCGGGCAGCCCCTTGCGCGTGCTGGCGCTGGTCGAGACCTGAAGGCTGCGCTGCAGCGCGTCAATCCGCGAACACTTCCTGCAAAGTTGCCAAGGTAGCTGCCAGAGTGGCGGCAGAAACGGCGCCCAGTCTCTTGACCAGGCGCACCTTATCGACCGCGCGAACCTGGTCGATCAGGATCAGACCTTTGGTTCCCGCATGCGTCACTGGAATTCGGAAAGGCGCCGAAAAGCCCTTGGAAGTCATTGGCGCCACGATGACGGTGCGCAGATGTTCGTGCAATTCGGGCGGCGATACGATGACGCAGGGCCGGCTCTTCTTGATCTCGCTCCCGACTGTGGGGTCGAGATTGACCCGCCAGATCTCTCCGCGCTTCACCAGCTCAGCTCGTCGTCATCGGCATTGCCGAATTCACCCATGACCAGCGCATCGTCTCCTTGCGAGGCGACTTTCTGCGCCGCCTCTGCCCAGCCGCTGCGCACCGACGCGACGGGCTTGCGCAACACGATGGCGCCCCGCTCGACCGTCAGATCCACGGCCGACTCCAAGCCCACCTGAGCCAGCACCGGCTTCGGGATGACGATGCCGCGGGAATTGCCGATGGCACGAAGGGGAATCTGAACGGATTTCATGGTGACAACAATGTTATCACAGCCCTTTCAGCGCACCCGCCGCCCGCTCTTGCGGTCGAACAGGTGCGCGCGCTTCGCATCAACCACCAGGCCGATCTGGTCGTCCGGCCCGACCTCGACCCGCCCGTGCACGGTGACGATCAACTGCGCCTCGCCAACCTCCACGAGCAATTCTGTTTCGGCTCCGGTCGGTTCCACCACGATGACGCGCGCCGGCACGCCGTGCCCGGCATCCGCCAGCTTCATGTCGCCCGGGCGGATGCCGTAGTGCACCGGCGTGTTGTCCGGCGCGTCGACGCCCGGCGGCACCGGCCACAGCGAGCCGTGGGCCTCGAGCTGGCAGACGCCGTCGACCTTGCGCGCGATGCCCTCGATCACGTTCATGGCCGGCGAACCGATGAACTGGGCGACAAAGAGGTTGTCGGGCCGGTCGTAAAGTTCCAGCGGCGTGCCGATCTGCTCGACGATGCCGTCGTGCATGACCACGATGCGGTCGGCCATGGTCATGGCCTCGATCTGGTCGTGCGTGACGTAGACCGTGGTGGTCTTCAGCCGCTGGTGCAGCGCCTTGATCTCGGCGCGCATTGCCACCCGCAGCTTGGCGTCCAGATTCGATAGCGGCTCGTCGAACAGGAAGACCTTCGGGTCGCGCACGATGGCGCGACCCATCGCCACGCGCTGGCGCTGCCCGCCCGAAAGCTCGCGCGGGTAGCGTCCCAGCAGCGTATCGAGATTCAGGATCTTCGCCGCCTTGTTCACGCGCTCGGCCGTCATGCCCTTCTCCGCGTTGCGCAGGCGCAGGCTGAAGGCCATGTTCTCGCCCACCGTCATGTGCGGATAGAGCGCGTAGCTCTGGAACACCATCGCGATGTCGCGGTCCTTGGATTCGAGATCGTTGACCACCCGGCCGTCGATGGCGATCTCGCCGTCGCTGATGTCTTCCAGGCCGGCCAGCATGCGCAGCAAGGTGCTCTTGCCGCAGCCCGAGGGGCCGACCAGAACGACGAATTCGCCGTCGGAAATGTCGAAGCTGATGCCCTGGATGACCCGGGTCTTGGCGAAGGATTTCTGGACGTCTCGAAACGATACGGAAGCCATGTTCTTTTCTTTCCCTGAGGATCAGCTTTTTACGGCGCCCGCGGTGAGCCCGCCCACCATGTAGCGCTTGAACGCGTAGTAGATCGCCGCCGGCGGCAACGCGTAGATGAGGCCGGTGGCCATCAGCAGTTCCCAGGGCGAATCGTCGGCGGCCAGGAAGTTGCCGAGGGCCACCGCCAGCGTGATGCTGCGGTCGTTCGACAGCAGCAGGAAGGCGTAGAGGTACTCGTTCCAGGCCAGGAGCAGCGCATAGGTGCCCACCGCCACCAGCGAAGGCACCATCAGCGGCACATACACCAGCCTAAAGAGCTGCAGCGGCGAGGCGCCGTCCATGCGCGCCGCCTCGTCCAGTTCGTAGGGCAGCTTGTCGGACGCCTGCTTGAGCACCCAGATGCAGTAGGGCGAGGCGATGGTCACCATTGCCAGGATCAGCGCCCACTGGCTGTTCAGGAGGCCGTAGTTGCCCATGGTCTTGTACATGGGCACCGCCAGGAAGGCGGCCGGGATGAAATAGGTGAACAGGGCCATGTTCATCACCGTTCGCCCGCCGCGCACGCGCAGGCGGCTGATGGCAAAGGCGGCGCAGGTGGCCACGAAGAGCGTGAGCAGCGCCACCGACACCGCGATCAGCACCGAGTTGCCCAGCTGGACCCAGAAGTGGTCCAGGTAGAAGTGCTTGGTCTCGAAGACGATGCGAAAGTTGTCCAGGGTCGGGTTCTTCGGCCACAAGGCGCCCGAGGTGGCCGAGTCGCGCGGCGAGATGGCGAACAGCACCATGTGGTAGACCGGGATCAGGGTCCACAGCAGCACCGGAATGCCGATCAGCAGCAGCTTGGCCTCGGTCGTCACGTCCTTCCAGCTGATGCGGCGCTTCATTTGGACAGCCTCTTCATCATGAAATACACCAGCGGCAATACCAGCGGCATGGCGACCACGATGGAGGCCATCGACAGGTCTACCTGGTCGAGCCGCAGGTAGCGGATGCCCAGGGTGGCCAGCACATGCGTCAGGTCCGCCGGGCCACCTCCGGTGAGCAGGTAGACGCTGTTGAAGTCGCCCAGCGTCCAGATCATCGAGAGGATGAGGGAGGTGAGGTAGAGCGTCTTGAGCGCCGGCCAACTGATGAAGCGGAACTTCTGCCAGGAGCTGGCGCCGTCCACCGAGGCCGCCTCGTACTGCTCGCTCGGAATGGCCAGGCGGCCCGCCACCAGGATCAGCGTCCAGAAAGGCAGTGACTTCCAGATGTGCACCAGCATCGAGAAGGCCAGCGCCAGCGCCGGGTCGTTGAGCCAGTTGGGCCCGTCTGCGCCCGTCAGGCGAAAGATGGTGCTGTTGATCACCCCCCACTCCGGGTTGAGCATGAAGCGCACCGAGAGAATGGTGGGGATCGAGGGCATGGCCCAGGGCAGGATGAAGATGCCCGCCAGGATCTTGATCCACCAGCGCGAGCGCACGAAGAAGCCCGACAGAACCAGCGCGACCAGCATCTTCACGTTGATGGCCACGATCAGGAACACGACGGTATTGACCACCGAGCGGAAGAAGATCGGGTCCTGTGCCAGGTGCACGTAGCTCTGCGGATGGCGGGCCAGCCACAGGCCATAGCCCACCGGGTAGAGCACGAACACCAGGAACACGATCAGGTAGGGAAGGATCATCACCCTCCCCCAGAACTCCCAGCGGCCCAGCCCGGAGGAGGCGCCGCGGCCCGGGGCCGTCGGCGCTGCGTCAAGCGCGGCGGAAGATGCCATGTCTTTCCCTCGCCTCCCTGAAACGCATCAACCCGCGACGGCCTTGATGCGGGCGATCATTTCGTCGACCGCCTTGTCCACCGGCACCTTTTCGTTGACCACGCGGTTCATCGCCTTGGCCCAGACGTTCTCGTTGTTCAGGATGGTGAACTTGTAGTTCTTGGTGAATTCGAAGGGCACCGTGCCCGCGGCGTACTGGTTGTAGACCGACAGGCGATGCGGATCGGCCTTCCAGAAGTCGCGCTGCTGCGCGCCCTTGGTCACCGGGAACCAGCGGCCCAGCGCACCTTCGACATAAGGCGTCAGGTTTTCCTCCTGCAAGAGGAAGGCGACGAACTTCTTGCCCATCTCCTTGTTCTTGGCGTCCTTGAACACCACGCCCGTCTTCACCGCCGTGCGATAGACCATCTTGCTGCCGTCCGGCTTGGCCGGGAAGCCCGCCGTGCGGATGCGCTCGGTGTAGTTCTTCTTGGCCTCCTCGCGCTGCTCGGGCGTGAGCGTGGCGTTGTTCATGTCGTCCAGCCACTTGGCCGCGATCGAGATCGTGGCGTTGTGCGTCAGCACCGTCGTCTTGTTGTGGAAGGCGACGTTGTTGTCCGGGTCCTTCCAGCTGGTGGACGAAGGCGGCGTGCAGCCCTTGGTGTAGGGCGTGGTGTAGTCGGTCAGGGCGCCGATCAGGCCGGTGCGCACCTTCGGATCGTCCACCAGCAGCTTGCCGCTGTCGTCGACCAGCTTGACGTTGTAGGCGTCCATGAAGGTCAGGAAGGAATAGAAGGAGTCGCTCGAATCCACGCCCATCGGCATGCCGATGGCGAAGTTGCGCTTGGCGCTGGCCTTGCGGCTGGCCGGCTGCACCTTGTCGCACCAGAAGGACCAGTACTCCTTCCAGGCCGTGGGAATGTCGGACTCCTTCATGCCCGCCTCTTCCAGCATGTCCTTCCAATACTCGATGTGCATCGTCTGCTGCTTGATCGGGAAGGCGTAGTAGGCCTTGGACTTGGTCTGGTCGTTGTAGAGGAAGGTGGTCTCGACCGTGTTGGGTGCGAAGTTGCCCAGCATCGGCTTGATCACGCTGCTGATGTCCTCCAGCTTGCCGTCGTAGGCCCATTTGCCGGTGACCTGGAAGTCGTAGACGTCGGCGTACGCCACGTCAGGAGGGCTGCCCGAGTCGAGCGCCGACACCGTCTTGGGGATCATGTCCTGCACCGGGTACTGCGAGAGCTCGATCTTCACGCCCTTGTTGGCGTCCTCGAACTTCTTGATGGCCGCGAACAGCGCATCGTCTTCGGCCTTGTAGAAGCCCTTGACCCACCAGACGGTGAGCTTGTCCTGCGCCATCGCCTGGCCGCCGGCCAGGAAGGCCACGGCCAGCAGAGTCGGGGTGATGAGTGCCTTCAGTTTCATGGTGCTTGTCTCCAGTCTTTCTTCGAGTCGATCAATGAACGCCCTTGCTTCGGGCGCGGGGAAGGGAAACGGCTTTGGCTGGGGCCTTGAGATGCGGCGGCGGCCGGCTCAGGCGCGGCAGGCTGTCGCGCGAGCCCAGCACTTCCTCGATGTCCTGCCAGGCGCTGTCGATCAGGTGGATCGCCGCAGCCTCGGCCGCTTCAGGGTCGCGCGCAATGAGCGCGTCCAGCACGGCCCGATGCAAGGGCAGCGACAACGCGGTGCCGTAGGGCTTGGTGGTCGAGATCTCGAAGCTGGTGCGCAGCAGCGCATGCAGCACCTTGTTCATCTGCGCCAGCATGCGGTTGCCGGCGGCGTCCAGGATGCCGTGATGAAAGCGCAGGTCGAAGCTGACGTAGTCGCCGCCGTTCTCGATCGAGTCCTTCATGCCGGCGTAGGCCAGTTCCATCTCGGCGATATGGCGCGGTGTCGCCCGCTCGGCCGCAAGCCGTGCGGCGGCCGGTTCGACGGCACGGCGCAGATCCTGCAGGTCGCGCACGAATTCGTGCGTGAGGCCGGCGCTGGCCTGCCAGGTGATGACGTCGGGGTCGAACCAGTTCCAGCGTTCCTGCGGCAGCACGCGGGTGCCGACCTTGGGGCCGGTGACGATCAGGCCCTTGGCCACCAGCGACTTGACGGCCTCGCGCACCACCGTGCGGCTCACGCCGAACTGTTCGCAAAGAATCGGCTCGGCCGGGATCGGGCCGCCTGCCGCATAGCGGCCGCCGACGATGGCTTCACCCAACAGGTCCAGCGTGCGGCCGTGGGTGTTCTTGGTCATTGCGGGTGGCTAGCGGGCGACCGGCGTGGGCAGCGGCTTGCCGGCGAAATGCGCAGCCAGGTTGGCCAGCACCAGGTCGGCCATGGCCTCGCGTGTCTGTTTTGTGCCGCTGGCCATGTGCGGCGTCAGCACCACCTGCGGCATCTCGCGCAGCTTGTCGGGCACATTCGGCTCGCTGGCGAATACGTCGAGCGCGGCACCGGCGATCTCGCCGTTCTCCAGCGCCGCAATGAGCGCCGGTTCGTCGACCACGCTGCCGCGCGCCACGTTGATCAGGTAGCCCTCGGGCCCCAGCGCCTTCAGCACGCGCCCATCGATCAGCCCGCGGGTGCCCGCGCCGCCCGGCGTGATGACGATCAGGAAGTCGACCGCCGCGGCCAGCGCCACCGCATCGGGGAACCAGGTGTAGTTGACTTCCGAACGCGGCGAGCGCGCGGTGTAGCTGATGTGCATGCCGAAGGCCTCGGCCCGCTTGGCAATCGCCTGGCCGATGCGGCCCATGCCGACCACGCCCAGCTTGCCGCCGCTGACCTTGCGCGCCAACGGGACCGGCCCTTGCGGCCAGCGGCCCTCGCGCACGAAGCGGTCGGCCTGCGGAATGCGGCGCGCCACCGAGAGCAGCAGGCCGAGGGCCAGGTCGGCCACATCGTCGTTGAGCACCTCGGGCGTGTTGGTCACCGGAACCTGGCGCTCGTGCGCCGCCGCCACATCGACGCCGTCGTAGCCAACGCCGAACACGCCGATGATCTCGAGCGCGGGCAGTTGGGCGATCAGTTCGCGCGGCACCTTGGCCTCGCCGTTGGCCGCAACGGCCCGGATGCGCGGCGCAGCGGCGGCCAAGGCGGCCGGGTCGGTCTGGTGGATGCGGTCGTGCACGGTGTAGTCGCGCCGCAATGCCTCCATCAGGTAGGGCATCAGCGGGGCGACGACCAGCACCTCGGGGCGCGGCATGTCGTCTCCTCCGGGCAATCGTGGACTCCAGGGACAGAGCCCGACGCCGACCTATCATATGATGATTGATCGAGGCGCCCCGCAGAGGAAAAACCCTAGTTCAACGGCTCCTTGCGGCGGCGCACGAAGCGCCCGGCACGCGCGCCGGTGGCGCGCCCTTCGGCGGTGTAGCTCAATGCGCCATTGACCCAGACGCGCTCGATGCCTTCGCTGAAGCGGCGCGGCTCTTCGAAAGTGGCGCCGTCGCGCACCGTCTGCGGATCGAAGACCACCACGTCGGCCATGAAGCCCTCGCGCAGCAGGCCACGCTCGCCGATGCGAAAGCGCGCCGCCGACATGCCGCTCATCTTGTGGATCGCCTGCTCCAGTTGCAGCACGCCCTTGTCGCGCCAGTAATTGGCCAACACGCGCGGGAAGGCGCCCCACAGGCGCGGATGCGGGCGTTCGTCGTGCGGCAGGCCGTCCGAGCCGATCATCGACAGCGGGTGCGTGATGACGCGCTGCACATCGTCTTCGCGCATCTGGAAGTAGCAGGCATTGCCCGGCTTGAGGCGCCGCGCCGCATCCTGTTGCGAGACGCCCCACTCGGCCGCGATGTCCTTCAGGTAGCGCCCGCCCATTTCGGGATGCGGCTGGCTGCCGGTGATGAGGATGTCGATCACGCCATCCACCAGGTCCTCGCGCAGCACGGTGGAGCCGGCCGTGTAGGGATAGACGTCCATCGCAAGCTCCTGGCCCTGCGCCAGCTGCTCGATCAGCGGCAAGGTTTCGCGGGTGCGGCCCCAGTTGGCGGGGCCGGCGCACTTGTGGTGCGAGATCACCAGGGGCAGGCCGGACTGGCGTGCCGTCAGGGCTGCCTCCTGCAGCGCCGGCAGGATGCCGGCCAGCTCGTCGCGGATGTGAGTGGCATACACGCCGCCATTGCGCGCCGCCACGCTGGCCACCGCCACCAGTTCGGGCACGTCGGCCGCGTAGGCTTCCTCGTAGAAGATGCCGGAGGAAAGGCCCAGCGCGCCGGCGTCCATCGCCTCCTGCATGTCGGCAGCCATGGCGGCTCGCTCGGCCTCGTTGGCGGCGCGGTCCAGCACCGGCATGTGGCGCATGCGCAAGGCGGTGTGGCCCAGCAGCGCCGCCACATTGACGCCCGGTCGCGCCGCATCCACCGCAGCGGCGTACTCGCGCATCGTGGCATGGCGGAACTGCCCGTTGCCGAGCAGCGACAGCGGTGCCGCCGGCGCATCGCTGACCACTGGCGCCAGCGAGATGCCGCAGTTGCCGACGATCACCGTGGTCACGCCCTGCGACAGCTTGGGCAGCATGTCGGCCTTCTCGATGGCGGCGGCGTCGTCATGCGTATGCACGTCGATGAAGCCGGGCGCCACCACCTTGCCTCGGCAGTCGATGACTTCGAGCGCGTGGCCGGGCAGCGTGCCAGGCCCGCCGATGCCGGCGATGCGCTCGCCCACCAGCAGCACATCGGCCACACGACCCGGCGTGCCGCTGCCGTCAACCACCAGCCCGCCCTGCAGCAGGGTGGCTTGCTCAGGAGCTTGTGCCATGGCGGTCTCCATCCATCGGTCCGCGTTCCTCGTCGTGCATGGCTTCGGTAGCGCCGGAATACTCGGCGCTGTCGAAGCCGTGCTTGTGCAGCAGTTGCTTGAACTGCGCCAGGCCGCGCGTGGCCACCGGCCCGAGTCTTTGCGCCAGGCGCACCATCAGGATCTCGATCACCACCAGATGCGCCAGGTAGGCCTCGGTGCCCACGCGCATCACCGCATCCTGCGGCACCGACACCGCCAGCAGCAGGTCGGCGATCTCGGCCAGCGGCGTGCCCGGCTGCGTCAGCGCCACCACGGTGGCGCCCTGCGAGCGGGCAAAGCGCGCCGCTTCCAGCGTGTAGGGCATGCGGCCCACATGCGAGATGACGAAGGCCACGCCCTGCGGCCCCAGCGTGCTGGCCGAGACCAGCTGCTGGTGCGCATCGAAGATGGCGTTGGCCGTGCGGCCCAGGCGAAAGAGCCGGCTTTGCAACTCGCCCGCCATGAAGGTGGAAGCCGCGCCCACCGAGTAGCAGTCGATGCGCTGCGCCTGGGCCAGCCTGGTCGCGACCTGGTCCATCACCTCGACAT